>JAESQP010000163.1 GCA_016765075.1 Gammaproteobacteria bacterium | reverse complement strand
GTCAGAGTAGGTGGTGAGAACGGCAGACTGCATATTCATAATTGAAACTCCAAAGTTCTAAATTATTAAGCGGCGTCGAGCGCTCCGCCACAACTGCTGCCTTGTCCGGCAGTACAGCCATAGCAGTGATCTTTTACAACGACATTTCGCCCGTTAAGATCGACATTCATCAGGTCGGTGATATGCGTGCGCTGTTGTCCATTAGTTAGCGGCAGACCTAACATCTGGTTAAAGTCGCAGTCATAGACATAACCTTGCCAGTCGATGCTGATCAACGATTTGCACATGACGGATGAGAGGTTGCCTACATTGTGTGCGCTGCGCAGAAGGTCCATATAGCCGTCAAAAGTACCTTTGGATATTAGCATACTGCCAAAGCGTTTGATGGGCATATTGGCAACGGTATAAAGCTGGTTAAAGATAATGCCAAAGTGCTCAAAAAGGTGATGGTGATAGTTGGCTTCCAGTTCTTTTTGCGGCGGTGGCAATGTTGCCCCCTGAGGATTGTAGACCAGATCAAGCGTTAAACCGCTGTTGGCCTTACCGTAGCCCAGCGCATTGAGCTCTTGCAAGCCCTTGATGCTGCCATCAAACACACCTTCACCGCGTTGAGCATCGACATTGTCTTCCAGATAGCAGGGCAGTAAGGCGACGACGGTAACTTTATTATTGGCCAAAAACTCGGCGGTGCCAGCATAACCTGGTTCGGATAAAATGGTGAGATTGCAGCGGTCGATGACGGCCAGGCCAAGGTCGCGTGCGGCTTTGACGAAATAACGGAAATCGGGGTTCATTTCTGGCGCGCCACCGGTGAGATCAACCGTTTTGGCGCCGCATACTTTCAGGTATTGCAATATCGTGTCGATGGTCTCACGACTCATGATCTCTTTGCGTGTCGGCCCAGCGTTGACGTGACAATGCAGACAACTGAGGTTGCAGAGATAACCGAGATTGATCTGAACGGTCTCTAAGACATTACGGCGCAAGGCTGGAAAATCAGTCTGTTCAAGTCGGGACAGGGTTGCGTGCATGGGTTCCTCAGTCAATCATTTGTCATGCCAGTTTGCCACACTATAACTAGGCAAAAGCCAGATAATGTTGCAAAGTGTACAAGGTTACATCACTGGCGTTCGGGATATTTCACGCGGCTGTAACAATCGTAGCAAGTTCTACAGCTTAAAGAGTGCCCCTATGTGTGTTTTTGGTCTCTGCGTGATTCCAAGTACATATAGAGGCACACCTTCATGGTATTACCTCGATTAGCATTCTTGCTCCAGCAGTGGAGCAGGTTGACACTAAACTACGCATCGTTGGCCTATATAGAAGTGTCAATGCTGTGCTGTATGGGTCGATGGAGCCACACTGGGATGTTTTTCGCACAAGGTGTCAAGGGTCGAATTGAAGCCAGTGTGGAAATTGCCAAACGTAGCGAGCTGCACACATTCAAAGTCATGCCTAAACGTTGGGTGGTAGGGCGATCTTTCGCTTGGCTGGGAAACGTTGTCGCCTGTGGAAAAACTGCGAACGCTTACTGGAATCTTGATCAGCCATGGCCTTGCTAGTTTTTACTGCTCTGACACTGAGACAATCTTGACCAGGGACTCAAGAGCAGACTCGTCGACGGATATTAAGGGGTATTGATGCGAAGCGCACTCATATTGGCGGTGGCTGCGTAGTAATCGGCGAGTGCTTCGAAGTGGGTAAGCTTGGCGATAACATTGCGCACTTTGGTGTCGGCGGCATTTTCTTCGCGTACGTTGAGCAGAAAAAAAGTGCTTGCGCCTTCAAGGCCCCGTTCTCGTTCTGCTTGTTCAAGCCGCGTTGCTTGGGTGACTTCCTGGCTAGCTAGATCAGCAAATTCAGCGGTCGCTTTGAGTGAATAGGAAAGCTGGGTGATGTTGGTGCGCAGTCGCTCCTGCACCTGTTGGCGCTCGAATTTTAGTTCATTCAATCTTGCCTGAGCGGCGCTAATTTCTCCGCGCGCGGCGCGACGGCCAATGGGCACTGAGATAGCCAGCTCTACAATGATATCGGTGCCTTCGCTGCTGGCACGGCCTTCGCCGAGGTCGCGGGCGAGTTTGGCGCCGATGTCGACTTTTGGTTTGAATAAGTTCTCGCCCAGTTTGAGCTGTAGTTGTGCTTGCTCTATTTCGATGTCAATTCGGCTGAGTTCCATTTGTCGCGCGAATGCATTTTTTATATCTTCATTAACACGCTGAATAACGCTAGTATCGATGAGCGGAAACTGACTGGGAAGTTGTGTCCGCTTAGGACTTCGCGGCTCGCCATTATGATCTCTGAAATAAAGGCTAAGCGTCAATGCTGCTACTTCAAACCTACCTTGTGTCTGGACTACCAGGGCGCGTCGTTTAAGCACATTCTGGAGGTTCTCAACGATATCAATTTCAGCGATATCGCCAGCGGCAAAACGTTCCTTGAAAGCATGATCACGATCCTCGGCGATTTCCAGCAGGTGTTCATAGATCGACAGTCGCGAGCCAGCCGCGAGCCAGCGCCAATAGGCGATCATGGCGCCATGTTGCACCTGCGCCTGGTTTAGTAGTAGTTCGGTTCGTGCCAGCTCGATACCAAGCTCACTATTTTGCAGTTTGAATCGTTTTTCATCGAAATTACGATCGCGAAACAGAGGAAACAGTACACCGATATTTAGCTCCCCCCGATTTAGGGTTATCAGTTCGTCCTCATATATTGGGAAGGTGCCTGTACCCGAGCGATACCCCCCATAGACTTTGCCGCCTGAGTTTTGTAGTGGTTTTACTAGTGAATTGTCGATGTAGGTGCCGTTATAGAATCCGCTCAACCAGAATAGAGAGTTTTGTTCAAAGTTCGTATCAAAAGCTCCAGTTGCGGCAAATTGATTGGCTTCGGCGCGCCGTTTTTTTTCTGCTGATTCAAGGATTTGTGGCACATAGCGTAGCGATGAGTTGAGGACTTCATCAAGTGTTAATATACTTTGCTTGGCGTATGCTGGCAGAGTTAGGGCGAGTAGCAGGAGTGCTACGGTATTCCATAATGCATAAACCTGCATTATGAAATACCACGGTCCGTAAATACGTTGCCTACTTCAGAGTTTTCCGGTGGAAAACCGTTCAAGCGGCGCCATAACTCGTAGGCGACGGTGACTTCGTCAAGTAAAACCCAGCCCCGCGCTTTTGCGCCAAATCTTAGGTAGCGGCGATCGGGCCATGACAGATCGTTGGGATCTTCACTGACGACTATTCGAAAACGTCCATTGAGCGATATCACCGGGTCGACAATCGATACAATGCCGCCGAAGGTGCCGATAGCCACTGTAGGCCACCCACCAGACTGCACCGCTGGCCAGCCTTCGAACTGCAATCTGACTTTTCTGCCTGGTGTTACCAGCGAGGCATCAAGGCTTGAGACATAGAGGTCTACCGCCAGTTCGGCATGGGCTGGTACAAACTGGGCAAGTGGCGTGCCAGCGGTGACCAGGGTTGCTGAGTCACCGGCTGAGATTTGTACGATGATGCCGTCACTCGGTGCCGTGACAACTAGAGAGGACTGGCGACTCAATCTGATTTGCATCCTGCTTAGATCGGCCTCGGCAGCAGACTGACGCGACAGCAATCCCTGATACTTGATCTGCGCGTTCTCGAAGGCGTTGCGTGCTGCTAAACCTTGCTCAAACAGGCGCTGCTGACGTTGCAAATCGATTTCGGCGGTTTGCGTTGCCGAGCGTGCAGCTTGGTAGCGACTTTTCATCGCAGTACGCTCGGCGTTGAGTCGCCCGATTAGCTGGGGGTCGAGGTCGATAATTTCAACAATAGGATCGCCACTTTTGATTGTGCTGCCCTCGCGCACATGCCAACGTCCGATTCGACCACTATTGAGAGCCATGATGGTTTGGCTGCGCTGGGTCGGATCAAGTGCGGTCACCTGACCGCGACCAACAATAGTTTGCACCCACGGCATGTAAAATAAAAAAAGCAAAGAAACAATGAGGCCAAGTAAGGTGAGAAACCCGAAGACCCAGATCGGTTTCGGTATTTTGAGTTTCCATGTTGTTACAAAGCGATCAAGGTATTCCTTGTCGGCAAATTCTGCTAAGGCTGTAATGGTTGGCGTCGATTTATGTTTATCAGCCATCGATTAGGGTTCTCGTTACATCAGATTTCGCAAAGGCGCTGGCATGTTTTTTTCTTGTGTAGTTAAGCAGCTCGGTGAGAGTTACGAATGCCATGGTATGGCCGGAGTCCAGCGCCATGTAATGATCGAAACCTTCAAGATCTAATCGGTGTGACAAATAAATAAAAGTAGTGTTCCCTAAACTGGCAATATAATCCAGGATGCGTTGACGATGCTTTGGCTGCAGGGTATCGCAATCACTGGAAAATACCAGTAGGCGCGGTTTTGCGGCAAGTGCACGGGCGATTTTTAGTCGAATCACCTCTGCATGCGTTAGCGGAAAGCCGCTGGTTGCCAGAATGGTGTCGAGTTTTCCATCGAGATTATTGATGACTGGATTCAGGCTAACGATATCGAGCAGTTCACGCATGGAGGCAAGACTGAGGTCGGGGTTAGCGAAACGCAGAAACTCGGCGATGGATCGCTCATAGACGTGGCTGCCTGAGATGATAAAAATTTCCTCTCTTAGATCGTGTACGTTGAAATCGCTGAGGTCATTGCCGTCAAGCAAAATATGGCCGCGTTCAGGAATGCGCATACGTGTGATTAGATCAACAAATACATCAGACAAGCCAACGCTTTCTGGTGCAACGAGTGTGCTGCTGCCGACGGAAAACTCGGCAGTGATCAAGTATTTCTTGGCCGGAAATGTTACCTCGGCGTTTTGAAACTGTACTGCTGGAGACCACTGTTTGATAGAGCAATGACGTGAAAAGTCTTCAAGTGTTAGTTGAAAAAAGCCGGAGAGCTTATAGAGCGCCGCATACAGATGATAATACAGTCCAAGGTAATAGCTGAAACGTGAGAGACCGTAAAAGATGGCAGCAAGAATGAGTTCAGCGGCGATTAGCTGCCCCAGCGTGAGCTGGTTCAGAATGACCAGCCAACCGCCTATTCCGAGTAGTGCGGCGCTAGCCAGGGAGTAGAGGGCCAGAAAGCCAATAGTCTGAGCATAGGTATAGCGAAAATGGGCTCTGTGTGCATCGATATAATTCTTGGTCACACTATCTGATTGATCGGCCGCGAAGCGGATGCCACGTCTGGATTTGAAGTCACGATGATGCCGTACCAGCAGCTCAAGCCAGTTTGCGGTGTCGTACTTGGCTTTTGATAATTCGAGCACGGTTCGTACTGCTCCCCTGTCCGCAGTGCGCCAGACTAGGTACATAAGCAGGATATGAACAATGCTGAAAGCGAGAAACAGGGGGTGATAGAACGAAACAACAACATAGCCAATCAAGGTTTGCAGTGCCAAGGTGATGCCGCCTGACAGCAGTAGTGGTAGGCTCTTTTGGATGATATCAATTTCAAAAAACCGGTTGGTCAGATCGTCAGGGTTCATTCGATCAAACTGTGTGGTATCTGAGTGTGTCATACGCATGGTGATTTCGGCTGTGATGCGGCCGAGAAAGCGTTGTTCAAACACTGCTAGCACATAGGTTTGCAAGGCGACAAAGACCCCGGACAGCGCCAGCAGAATAAAAAGCGTGATAGATAGAGAAATGACGGAACGTATCAGCGAGGTATTGGCAATGGTCTCAATCAACACCTGGACAGAAATCGGTAAGGCAAGTGTTAGTAGACTAATTGCTATACCGTAGGCGATAGCAACCCAATAGAATTGGCGCTCGCCTCTCAGTACTAGCCGTACCAACTGGAAAAACCCAAACGAAGGTTGATTATTGACAGACACGAAAGCTCCGGTATGGGTTTTGGCTGTAAGCCGCTAATGATGAGAGGGGCATGCGTGTATTGATGGTTTTAGTTTGCTGACAGAACACTTGTGGCATGAACCGGTTTTGTTGCGCACGATTTTTTATTGCAGCGCTCAAGACCGCGCCATGTGCTGATACTACCATTTAGATATTTTCTCTAGTATGAGGCTTCAGCACTGAATTATTGCTTGTGATTATAAAAATTCGCCTAGTTGAAACCTATGATGATCGCGATAGGCGTTAGCTTTGTCAAAAATAGTCAGCAAGTTTATAAGTTAGTGCTGTTAATCTGGCAGCCATATTTTAACTTTCACCAAGAACCTGTTTAAGATTTAAGGTATGTACGTGATTAGTGTGATAGGTTAATGATTTTTAATAATACCATGTTAGTTTACGATGCCAGATAAAGCCAAGATTTACCTCAGTGATCTGAGCCGAGAGCAGTTTGAAAGAATTCACTCCCTGCTGGAAGTTGCTCGAAAACGCACTACACCACGTACTGTTGGCCTATTATGAAGTATCAATGCTGTGTTGTATTGGCTAAAAATGGACTATCAGTCGCGGATGATACCGAAAGCCCCCCAATGGCGTACTGTGTATGAGTGCTTCACGGTCTGGAGAACAACAAAATAGGAGATATGACATGTCAGTAAGACTGGGGGTCCCTGCCGAAACGGCAACGGGTGAGCGTCGCGTTGCCTTGGTGCCAGATACGGTCGCACGCTTAGTTAAAAACGGCTACGAAATACTGGTTGAGAAAGGTGCTGGTAGGGCTGCGCATTTTATTGATTTTGCCTATGAAGAAGCAGGTGCCAAGTTGGTTGACAGTGCCAGTGATGTGATAGCGCAAGCTGATTTATTGCTTAAAGTTTCGCCTCCTGGCCTGGATGAGATTCAGGCTATACCAGAAGGTGGCGCGATAATGGGCTATATGGATGCCTACAATAGTGCTGACCGAGTTAATGCCTTGCGTGAGCGTAAAATCACTGCCTTTGCTATGGAATTAGTGCCACGTATTTCGCGCGCACAGTCGATTGATGCACTTTCTTCACAGGCAACGATTGCTGGCTATCGTGCTGCCTTATTAGGTGCGCAACTCAGTGATCGCTTTTTCCCGATGTTGACCACCGCAGCAGGCACGATTCGTCCAGCCAAGGTGTTGATTATGGGTGCTGGCGTTGCTGGCCTGCAAGCTATCGCCACGGCACGTCGTTTGGGTGCGGTGGTGGAAGCCTATGATGTACGGCGTGCGGCGGGAGAACAAGTGCAGTCTTTAGGTGCCAAGTTCCTTGCTTTGGAACTGGATGCCGAGGGTGAAGGCGGCTATGCTCGTGAACTCACTGCAGAAGAAAAAGTGAAAGAGCAGGAGATGTTAAACATGCATGTTGCGCAAGCCGATGTGGTGATTACTACTGCGCAGATACCCGGTCGTGCTGCACCAACGCTAATCTCAAAAGACATGGTCTCTATTATGAAACCGGGCGCAGTGATTGTTGATTTGGCGGCTGAAAGTGGTGGTAACTGTGAGCTGACCCAAGCTGGGAAAACTATTAATCATGACGGCGTGTTGGTTCATGGCCCGGTCGCTATTGCCAGTAGCTTGGCAGTGCATGCCAGTGAAATGTATGCCAAGAATTTGTTGAATTTTATTGCTTTATTCAGCAATGAAGATGGCAGGCTTGAATTCAACTGGCAAGATGAAGTGGTTGCTGGCAGTGCGTTAACGCATAACGGTGAAATTAAACACGAGTCTGTGCGTCAGGCTTTAGGAGAAAATTCATGATAGAAGGTGTTTGGGCGGCACTATTTATAGTTATGTTGGCTGGTTTCGCTGGCTATGAAGTGATTAACCGTGTGCCAGTGATATTGCATACCCCCTTAATGGCGGGCTCTAATTTTATCCATGGCATTGTGTTGGTCGGCGCTATGATCGTGCTTGGTCATGCTGATACCGGTTTGCAACAGGTGATTGGTTTTATTGCCGTTGCTTTAGCCGCAGGTAATGCGGCGGGTGCTTATGTTGCGACCGAGCGCATGCTTGAAATGTTTGAAGCCAAGAATCAAAGGAAATAGCCGTGGAACACGTTATCCAAGCCGCATATTTTATTACGGCACTGTTATTTCTTTTAGGCTTACGGCAGATGTCGTCACCAAAGACGGCGCGCAACGGCATTCTTTGGGCTGGTGGTGCGATGGGGTTGGCCGTTATCGCCACCTTCTTTACCCCTGGCCTGCACAATATAGGGCTGATGTTGATTGCAATTATT
>JAESQP010000162.1 GCA_016765075.1 Gammaproteobacteria bacterium | reverse complement strand
TTGCCAATAGCCCCACTATTGGCTGCGCCCTGCAGGAAGTGCCCTTGGGGTACGATTCGCGCCTTGATCTGCCCTTTATATTATAGGGTTCAGGCACAATCTCGCTGTCCCAGAATAAATCAGAGGCTCCATAACAGAGTAAAGTTGTATGGCAATATTTGGTAAACTCTATGACATGACATTGCGCTGGGCAGCCCACCCTAAAGCGCCATGGTATCTCGGCGGTTTAAGCTTTGCCGAATCATCGTTTTTTCCTATTCCTCCAGACGTTATGCTTGCACCAATGGTGTTGGCAAAACGTAATAAAGCCTGGTGGTTTGCAACAATCACCACCATAGCATCTGTGCTCGGTGGTATTGCTGGTTATCTTATTGGTTGGTTAGCCTTTGACCTTGTCGAGCCATGGATTCTGCAAGTAGGTCATGGTGATACACTTGAACTCAGTAAACAATGGTTCGAGCGGTGGGGTGTCTGGGTTATCTTCATTGCTGGTTTTTCCCCAATACCTTATAAATTATTCACCATTAGTGCTGGTGTCTTGGCAATGAGTTTTATTCCCTTTGTTGTCGCCTCATTGATTGGTCGTGGCGCACGGTTTTTTCTTGTCGCTGGTATTATGAAAGTGGGTGGAGAGAAAATGGAGGCTGCGCTACGCAAGTATATTGATACACTGGGTTGGCTAACGATTATTGTAGCGGTAGCTGCATATTTAATACTGCGTTGATTAAGGAAGCTCTGATTAAGTCATGAAGCCGCATCTTATGCCTGAAATATCCAGCTTCTGCGTTATAAATCTTTGTATCCCAAGAGTTATCCCTAGGGAATGTTACCGCATTCTCTCAGAGCCTGTCCCCCATGCCAAGCACGGGGCAGGCTCCGCGAAAGCGTGGGAGCGTAATAGCCCACCATTACGTGTAATTCACGTTTTAAATCCGAATATTTTAGGCGCAATCTATTGTGTGCCCTCAGGGTATTTCGTCACAAACAAATCACAGGTTCTTTAATTATGACCAATAATGATATTTTGCGCCGTTTGCGTTATACCTTTGATTTAAATGATTCAAATATGATTGCAATTTTTCGCGCAGCGGGGCATCAGGCTACACGCGCTGAAATCAGTGATTGGTTAAAAAAAGATGACGATCCTGCCTATCAAAAATGCAAGGATGTGTTGATGGCGACGTTTTTGAATGGATTGATTAATCAAAAACGCGGCAAACGTGAGGGGCCGCAGCTTGAGCCAGAAAAACGCTTAACGAATAATATTATTTTTATGAAATTAAAAATTGCTTTGGATTTAAAAGCAGAAGATGTATTGTCAATTATGGCATTGGTTGAGTTTACGATGAGTAAGCACGAACTAAGTGCGTTATTCCGTAAATCTAATCATAAGAATTATCGTGAATGTAATGATCAAATGTTGCGCTACTTTTTAAATGGTTTGCAGATAAAATACCGTGACTGTGACAAGAGTGTGGACGTCAGCGATAGTGTCGAAGAAGAGATAGAGGCAAAAAAAGATTCAGTATGGAGCCAAAGCAATAATAAACGTAGGGAAAAAAATAAAAGTAAGAGCTAAAGTGTAAGAGCTTTTATTTGGCCAATAATTAGAACGTATAAAGATGATCAAAAAATACTTTGTCTATCTGTTGCTTGGATTTTTGTGTGCTTGTTCTGATAACGAGGGTGTTTCGAAAGATACGACTGATAAAGCGACTGTGTTTGATTCACAAATTAAGGCGCTTGAAAAAGCTAAATCTGTTGATCAACAGGTTCAAGATGCTGCTACGATGTCACGACAATCTATTGAAAACAGTGGTGGTTGATGCGCTGCCAGATTTTGCTGTGTAGTTATTGCGTATTCATTACGACGCTGATAGTGTAAAGGAGCCCCTGATTTATTCATGAACTCATATATTATGTCTGCAATGTTCAGCTTCTGTGTTACGAATCTTCGCAATAGCTGGCTATTACGTGCAATTCGCGCCTTGTACCCCAAGGGCATGTCAAATCTGAACATTGCAGACATAATCTATTCCGTCCAGAATAAATCAGAGGCTCCTAGTGTTAACGATTTTGTATGATGCATATTTTGACAGGCGGAATCAGTGGTGTATTGCGTGGCCTATTGATTGCTACTCTATCGGTATTGCTTATCTCTTGCGCCTCGACCAAGCCGGCTACTAAGAATTTTCATATTGTTAGATCAGGCGAGACGCTCTTTCAGGTTAGCCAAAAATATGGCTACAGTCACAAGGTGGTGGCTCGTTGGAATGGGATAAGACCTCCTTATCGAATTCAAGTTGGGCAATTGGTTAGAATTAGCCCACCCACTATTATTGTTACGGCGCAAGGTAGTCAACGTAAGCCAGCGCCTGTTGTTGATAATCGAAGGCCTACTAAAGAAAAGTCCAAGGTTAAAACAAAGCCAAAATCGACATCCCCAAAATCAATACCCAGAGCCAAACCAAGATCTAAAGTAAATTCTAGGAAGCCAGTCCCAACCTCTAGTAATAAAAGTACTTCTACTAAATTTGGTTGGCCTTTAAAAGGGAAAGTAGTGTCAGGGTTCTCTGGCACGAAAAGGGGTAACCAGGGTATTGATATTGCCGGTAAGGTGGGGCAAACGGTGCATGCTGCCGCCGCGGGTAAGGTGGTTTACAGTGGCCATGGGCTACGTCAGTTGGGTCAGCTGATTATTATTAAACATGATTCACGTTTTTTAAGTGCGTATGGTTTTAATAGTCAACTATTGGTGAAAGAGGGTGATAACGTTAGGCCAGGTCAGAAGATTGCGGTGATAGGAAAAAATAAGACGGGGCGTTATGTGCTGCATTTTGAGATTCGTCGTGATGGTAATCCGGTTAACCCAAAGGTTTACCTTAAATAATCAGGTCGTGGCATAAAACCTTAAAAAAACACGATGGCGGCAACGTGGCGTTGTTCTTCCATCAGGATGTTATAGGTGCGACAGGCAGCGCCTGAACTCATTACTTCAACACCGATACCTTGTGCTAATAAGCACTCACGAACGCCTTTGGCCGGCCATTTTAGTGTGCCACCACTGCCGAGCAGGACGATCTCAGGTTGGTGTTCTTGCACTTTGGCCAGTTCATCGGCGCTGATGTCGTCATAGCGGGTGTTTGTCCAGTTTTTGATGAGTAGTCGCGGCATAATCAGCGAGGTTGATGTGATAAGCTCGATGGCGACGGCTTGGTTACCAAATCTGGGGTCTTGAATACGCTTAACAGTCGCCGCCATATCTTGTGGCGGTGTTACAATAAGCTCTTCAGGCGTGTAGGCGCGGATGACGTAGTAGTCGCTATTGGTTTCCAGGCTAAATTGCATGATGATGGCATCTTTAAAATGATGACATTGTGACGTCTTTGCCTTATCTGGTGCAAGTAGAGATGACTGCTGTGGATACATTATTCTCCTTAATGTGTTCAAAGTGTTTGCTATAAGCTCCTAAAAATCTTAGACTTTTTACTTTTTAGAGGCGAAAAACTTCATTGTTTCAGGATTTTCCGCGCATAAAGCGTCTGCCCCCCTATGTCTTTAATATCGTCAACGAGCTTAAGGCTGAGGCCAGGGCGCGTGGTGAGGATATTATTGACTTCGGTATGGGTAACCCTGATCAGCCGACGCCACAGCATATCGTCGATAAGTTGGTTGAGACAGCACAGCGTAGCGACACACATCGCTACTCTTTGTCGCGTGGTATTCCACGTTTACGGCGGGCGATTTGTGGTTGGTATCGTGATAAATACAATGTTTCGCTCGATGCTGATAAAAATGCCATTGTTACTATTGGCTCAAAAGAAGGGCTGGCACATTTGGCCATGGCGATGGTTGGCCCGGGTGATGCGATTCTGGTGCCGAATCCGGCCTATCCAATACATCCCTATGGGTTTGTTATTGCCGGTGCGGATATTCGCCATGTACCGTTAACCGAGGGTGTTGATTTTTTCGTTGAACTTGAAAAAGCGATAAAAGATTCGTGGCCTAAACCAAAAGCCTTGGTACTGAATTTTCCGGGTAACCCAACAACGCAATGTGTCGATCTTGAATTCTTTGAGAAAGTCGTTGCTATTGCCCGCGAGCACGAGATTTGGGTTATTCATGATCTCGCCTATGCCGATATTGTGTTCGATGGTTATAAAGCACCTTCGATATTGCAAGTGCCTGGTGCGATCGATGTCGCGGTTGAATTTTACTCATTATCGAAAAGCTATAATATGCCTGGCTGGCGCGTTGGTTTCATGTGCGGCAACGAAGTGTTGGTTGCTGCCTTGGCGCGTATAAAATCTTATCTCGACTATGGTATGTTTACGCCAATTCAAGTGGCGGCCATTACTGCCCTTGAAGGGCCGCAAGAGTGTGTTAGCGAGATACGTGATATGTATTGCAGTCGCCGCGATGTACTGTGCCAGGGTTTGAACACTATCGGTTGGCATGTGACGCCACCGAAGGCGACGATGTTTGTCTGGGCACCAATACCCCAAGCCTATAAAGTAATGGGTTCGCTCGAATTTTCGAAAAAATTATTAGTCGATGCCAAGGTAGCGGTATCTCCGGGTATTGGTTTTGGTTCTTATGGTGATGATCATGTGCGTTTCGGTTTGATTGAGAACGAACATCGAACACGCCAAGCTATACGTGGTATTAAAGAAATGTTTCGCAAAGATGCCCTAATTAATATTAACGGCAATCCAAATAAGGGAGATGAAGCTGTTGAAACCAGTTAATGTTGGCATTCTTGGTTTGGGTACGGTGGGTGGCGGCACCATCAATGTGCTGGCGCGTAATGCTAAAGAGATTGCTCGTCGTGCTGGTCGCGAGATCAAAATTATTGCAGCGGCGGCGCGCGAAGTCAAAGGCTGTTCTACGGACGATTTTACTGTTACGGAAGATGCCTTTGCAGTGGTTAACAATCCTGATGTCGAAATTATTGTCGAGTTGATTGGCGGTTGCGATCCAGCTAAAGCATTGATTCTGACCGCTATCCGTAATGGTAAGCATGTTGTTACTGCCAACAAAGCCTTGATTGCACTACATGGTAATGAGTTATTTGCCGAGGCACAAAAGCATGGTGTGACGATTGCCTTTGAAGCAGCGGTGGCTGGCGGTATCCCGATTATTAAAGCCTTGCGCGAGGGTTTGGCAGGCAATTCAATTTTGTGGGTTGCTGGTATTATTAATGGTACCGGTAACTTCATCCTTAGTGAAATGCGCGACAAAGGCCGTGACTTTGCGGATGTACTAGCAGAAGCACAAGCACTGGGTTATGCCGAGGCAGATCCGACTTTTGATGTTGAAGGTATTGATGCAGCGCATAAGCTCACTATTCTTGCCTCGATTGCGTTTGGTATACCGTTACAATTTGATGCCGTATTTACTGAGGGTATTGGCAATATCACCCGTGATGATATGCAATATGCCGAAGAATTAGGCTACCGTATTAAACATTTAGGCATAGCGCGTCGTACTGATGCTGGTATTGAATTGCGTGTGCATCCCACTATGATTCCTCAGCGTCGCTTAATCGCCAACGTTGATGGCGTAATGAACGCGGTATTAGTGATGGCCGATGCCGTAGGGCCAACCTTGTATTACGGTGCCGGTGCCGGTGCTGAGGCCACGGCTTCAGCCGTTGTTGCTGACCTGGTCGATGTGGTGCGTGCATTAACGACTGATCCTGAAAACCGTGTGCCGCATTTAGCATTTCAGGCGGATGCTTTGTCTGATATTGCCGTGTTAACAGCCGACGAGTTTGAAACAGCTTATTATTTAAGAATGAACGCAGTTGATGAACCCGGCGTGTTGGCCGATGTCACCCGCTTGCTTGGTGAGCAGGGCATTAGCATCGAAGCTATCTTACAAAAAGGGCAAAAAGGGCAAAAAGGCTCATCGGGCGATGACAACCTGGTGCCTATTGTGCTGTTAACGCAAAGAGTCAAAGAAGCGAAGATGAATGCAGCGCTTGATGGTATTTCACAGTTATCATCAGTGACAGGGAATATCGCGCGTATTCGTGTTGAATCATTAAACTAACTACTATTTATTCATTTTGAGAACAGACTATGCCATTTCGTAATCGCTACACAGGCTTAATTGATGCCTATCGTGATCGTTTGCCCGTTAACGATGACGCACGAGTAATCAGCCTGGGTGAAGGCAATACGCCGTTAATTCGCTTGCATAATATTCCTGACATACTAGGCAAAGATGTTGACATCTATGTTAAATATGAAGGTTTAAACCCTACTGGTTCGTTTAAAGATCGCGGTATGACCATGGCGGTGACCAAGGCCGTTGAAGCGGGCAGTAAGGCCATCATTTGCGCCTCAACGGGTAATACCTCAGCTTCAGCCGCTGCCTATGCAGCGCGCGCAGGCATTGCTGCGTTTGTTTTAATACCGGAAGGTAAAATCGCGCTTGGTAAACTTGCTCAGACGATGATGTATGGTGCTGTTATCATTCAAATTAAAGGTAATTTTGATGACGGTATGCGCTTAGTCAAAGAAGTTGCCGAAACGGCACCGGTAACAATAGTGAACTCTATTAATCCGTTTCGTTTACAGGGTCAGAAAACAGCGGCCTTTGAAATTATTGAAGAGCTAGGTCGCGCACCGGATTATCACTGTTTACCCGTAGGTAATGCCGGTAATATTACGGCACATTGGATTGGTTATTGTGAATCCTCTGCTGCGTCAGGTGATTGTGTGACTGAGGCCTGCACCTTTTGTGATGGTCATTGTAAGTATACGGGTGACCCTATTGTGGGGAATCGTCCAGTCATGGTGGGCTATCAGGCCAGTGGTTCGGCACCGTTTATGCGTGGTGATATGGTTGATGATCCAGATACGGTGGCAACCGCGATTCGTATTGGTCATCCACAATCGTGGCATCAAGCCTGGAAAGTCAAAGAAGAGTCAAAGGGTTGGTTTGATGAGTGTACTGATGAGCTAATTCTTAGCACGCAAAAATTACTAACTGAAAAAGAGGGGATTTTTTGTGAGCCCGCCTCTGCAGCATCGTTGGCCGGCGCGATTGAGGACATTAAATCAGGTAAGATAAAAGAAGGTAGTACGATTGTTTGTACACTAACTGGTCATGGCCTGAAAGATCCTGATATCGCTATGAAACAAGGTCAATCGACATTCGTTACGGTTGATGCAACACTTGATGCTATTAAAAAGACAATTCTTGATAATATGGAATAAGCCCAATATTGTTAAGCATTCCTCTTAGGCGTTATCTTTAATTATCTGCTCAATGGTTTGTGTTAAACGTCGGGTACATTTGTCAATTTTATCGGGGTCTTGGGCATTTAAAATATGCGACTCTAGAGTATTTGCTGCCGCTTTAAGGTTGGGCCAGTCAACGTAACAGCTCGCACCATGAAGCCGATGCGCAAGCTGATAAATTGCTTCGGAATCGTTGTTGCGCTGATAGTTCCCCAGTTGTACCAGGTTCGTTGGCAGTTCTTTAAGTAGCATGGTGCGTAATTCGTTGAGGGTAGAGACTGCTTTTTTGTTTTTATCGCGCGTGTTTTTTCTGGCCTCTTTATTATTGTCGTCATTCGTGTCAAACCAGTTGTTGAGTTGGTAAAGTAAATCTTGCTCGGTCACAGGCTTGATAAGCCGATCATTAAAGCCGATGTTAATTAATTCACGTAGGCTTAAACTAAAAGAATCTGCGGTTAAGGCGATGATCGGAGTGGTTTGGTTTATACACTCGGTATTACGTATACGTTTAACTGCTTCGACTCCATTGACATCGGGCATATGGATATCCATTAATATCACGTCAAACTTTTGTTGATTGGCCAGAGTAACTGCTTCAATAGCGCTGCTAGCCAGTTGATATTGATGCCCGTTGCGTTGCAATAAGTGAGAGACCACCCTCAGATTAATATCATGGTCATCGACAATAAGGATATGGCGACTATTGTTTGTCTTTTTCACGTTCATTGCTTCTAAATACCGTAGGTATTATCCCTTTGCAAGCGATTGTCGAGTGTATAACAGGTCATTGTAAAAGGGTGTTCTTTTGCCGTTTCAGCAAGCAAAGTGTCTGTTTTTACGATAGAATTCGCGCATGCATTTTCCAACTATTGAAGATTTTGTCGGTAATACACCGCTAGTGCGCTTGCAACGATTAATCGGGCAAAGTAGTAACACTATTTTATTGAAATTAGAAGGCAATAACCCTGCTGGGTCGGTCAAAGATCGTCCTGCTATTAGCATGATCAGCCGTGCTGAGATGCGTGGTGATATTACACCTGGTGATACCTTAATTGAGCCTACCAGCGGCAATACCGGCATTGCCTTAGCAATGGCGGCGGCGGTTAAGGGTTACCATATGATTTTGGTTATGCCTGAGCATATGAGCCTGGAACGGCGTAGTATTATGCGTGCTTACGGGGCTGAGATTGTGTTAACGCCTAAAGCAGGCAGTATGGAAAAGGCCATTGATGTTGCGCGTGAATTGGTTGCCAAAGGTAAAGGTAAGCTGTTGGATCAGTTTGCTAATTCGGCTAATCCATTGGCGCATTATGAAGGCACAGCAAAAGAGATTTGGTATGATAGCCAAGGTACGATCACTCATTTTGTTTCATCGATGGGCACAACCGGAACCATTATGGGTAGCTCCCGTTACCTGAAAGAAAAGAATTCAGCTATTCAAATTATTGGCGTGCACCCCACAGAAGGATCTGCCATCCCTGGTATTCGTCGTTGGCCAAAAGAATATCTACCTAAAATTTATGATGAGACGCGTGTCGATCGTATTATTGAGGTTAATGAACAAGAGGCTACTGAGACGATGCTCGCGATGGCGCGTGAAGAAGGCATATTCGCTGGCATGTCATCCGGCGGGGCTTTATGTGCGGCTTTACGTCTATCACAAGAAGTCGAAAACGCGACGATTGTGAGTATTGTTTGTGATCGTGGTGATCGCTATCTCTCAACGGGTATTTTTCCTTGACCATGAACGTATTTGTATTTGATATAGAAACCGTGCCCGATGTCGAGGGTGCGCGACGTATTCATGACCTTGAGGGGCTAGATGATAAGGGCGTAGCTGATGTGTTGTTTTATCACCGTCGTCAGCAGGCTAACACCGAATTTTTGCGCCATCATCTACATCGCATTGTCGCCATATCCGTTGTGTTTCGTGGCTCTTCTGACCGGCTTAAAGTGTGGTCGCTTGGTGATGAGGGCTCATCAGAAAAAGAGCTTATCCAACGTTTTTTTGAGGGCATAAATAAATATACGCCCACCTTGGTATCATGGAATGGTAGTGGTTTTGATCTGCCCGTTTTACACTATCGTATGTTGGTTAATGGCGTTGTCGCACCACGTTATTGGGACAATGGTGATGATGATCGAGACTTCAAGTGGAATAATTATCTGAGCCGTTACCATCAACGTCATACCGACTTAATGGATGTGTTAGCCGGCTTTAGTCCGCGCGCCAATGCACCACTGGATGAAATGGCAGCCCTGCTTGGTTTTCCTGGCAAAATGGGCATGAGTGGCGCCAAGGTGTGGGATGCCTATCAAGCCGGTGACATTAAGGGTATTCGTCACTATTGCGAGCTTGATGTGCTTAATACCTATTTAATTTATCTGCGTTATCAGATGATTCGTGGCCAGTTACTTGAGGCTGAATATATTAATGAATGTCAAATGCTTAGGAGTGTCTTGGCAGAAGAAAAACATGAACACTTTGATCGCTTTCTGAGCGCCTGGAAAAACTAACTCCTAATATGTCTAGAGCAAAAAAACAGGCCATTACTGAACATACGGCAATAGTTGAAGACCTTAGCCACGATGGTAAAGGAGTGGTGCGCGTTGACGGTAAAACAGTGTTTATTCATGGTGCGCTACCGGGTGAAGAAGTCACCTTTAATTTAAAAAAACGTCGTCGGCGCTGGGACGTTGCTGAATTAATTAGCATTAAAAATGCGTCTACTGACAGAGTTGAGCCGCGCTGCGCTGCCGCCAACATGTGTGGTGGTTGCAGTCTTCAGCATCTTAATAGTGAGGCACAAATTTCACTCAAGCAAGGTAGCTTGCTTGAAGCGTTAAAACGCATCGGCAAAACCGAACCACAAGAAGTGTTGCCTGTTATGACGGGCAATTTTTGGGGTTATCGGCGCAAGGCAAGGCTCGGTGTGCGTTATGTCACCAAGAAACAATCACTGCTAATTGGTTTTCGCGAGAAGGACGGCCGTTTTTTAACGGATATGCAGCGCTGCGAGGTGTTGCACCCTAATGTCGGTGAACGTATAAATCAGCTACGCGAGCTAGTGGGTGGTATGAATGCGGCGAAAGAGATTGCGCAAATCGAAGTCGCGATGGGTGATACGGTTACGGCATTGATATTTCGTAACATGATCGAGTTGGACGACAACGATACAGCCAGTTTAATTGACTTCGCTAAGAACAGTGGTTTACATATTTATCTACAACCAGCGGGGCCAAGCAGTGTTGTGCCACTGTGGCCGCTTGATTCAAAACTATCTTACCGGCTTGATCAATTTGATCTTGAGTTTGAATTTTTACCCAGTGACTTTACCCAGGTTAACCAAAGTATTAATCAACAGATGATTAGCCAGGCGATTAGCTTGCTCGATTTAAATAAACAAGACCGAGTCTTCGATTTGTTTTGTGGCTTAGGGAATTTCAGCTTACCTATGGCTCGTTTCGCTGGTGAAGTGCTGGCGGTTGAGGGTGAAGCCAGTTTGGTACAAAGGGCGAAAGATAACGCTGAACGTAATGCTATTGATAATGTTGAATTTCACGTAGCGGATTTGAGTAAACCGCTGATTGATACGCCCTGGTTTAAATCATTTATTCAACAAGGTGTTGAAAAGATGCTGCTTGACCCGCCGCGCTCTGGTGCTTATGACATCATTAAAGAATTACAACCGGTCAAGTTTAAACGCATTGTTTATGTTTCTTGCCATCCGGGTAGCTTGGCGCGTGATACGGAATTGTTAGTGCACGAGCAAGGGTATAAATTAGTCAAAGCCGGTATTATGGATATGTTCCCGCACACAGCGCATGTTGAAGCAATGGCAGTGTTTGAGCGCTGATGGCACAAGAAATAGAACGAAAATTTCTCATTAAAAATGACGATTGGCGTGCCAATGCCGACAGCGGTGTCGAAATGGTACAGGGTTATTTGCAGAGTGGAGAAAAAAGCTCTATTCGTGTTCGCCTTACAGGTGATAAAGCGTGGCTTAATATTAAAAGTGCAACGCTGAGTATTTCTCGTAGTGAATATGAATATACTATTCCCTTAGCCGACGCCAAAGAAATTTTATTAAGTTTATGCGGGCAATCGCTTATCAATAAAACTCGTTACCATGTTGACATCGGTCATCATACTTGGGAAGTAGATGTGTTTGCTGGCGATAACTTAGGACTTATTGTTGCAGAAATAGAACTTTCAGCAGAAAATGAAGCATTTGAAATGCCTGCTTGGGCAGGTGAAGAAGTCTCACATGATGCGCGTTACTACAATGTTTGTTTGGCAAAGCAGCCTTATAAGGACTGGTCTTAAGCACTTCCCACAC
>JAESQP010000161.1 GCA_016765075.1 Gammaproteobacteria bacterium | reverse complement strand
TGCCACTCAACCAGGCTATACGTGAACCATCGATGCCTGAATCGGGGCCAATGCTTGATTTAAGCGCAGCAAAGGCTTCAGCCCAACTGGCATCAATCAACTTACCTTGCTGACGAATCTTAGGTTGTTTAAGACGATCTGGATTGTAGTGTACTTGCAGTGCAGCCTGACCAATTTGACACAGCGCACCCTGATTAACAGGTGACTCTGGGTTGCCTTCCAGCTTTAGTACGCGACCTTCACGGACGCGACCAATAATACCGCAACCAGCATCACATTGTTGACAGGTTGACGCATACCAAACACCAATGCCCGGAATGACATACTCTTCCGGCATCAGGTAAGAAACTACATCTTCCTCACCTTCTTCCAGCGTCACGGTGCTTGGCATATCGCAGGCAGCTAAAGCCACCGAGGCACCACTTAACCCAGTAATTTTCAGAAAGTCTCTACGCTTGACTTTATACGTGCTCATTTAGCAATCGTCCTCTACGCTTGTCATCTACGCTGGCCAGCTACACTTGGCGTCAGACAGCGCGCTTATTTATGACACTTCCAACAATCGAACGGGCCGTCGTTGGCTTCGTGACATTCGCGACAAAAGCCCATAGTTAGCGACTTTACCTTACGTGCAACAGTCATCTCCTTGAGATCACCGTGACAAAAAGAACACACTTCGTCGGCACGCTCAACGTCCATACCTTCATTATCAAAGATAAAGCGCTTGAGATGCTTCTCATGGTTAAAATGCACAAAGTCTGGTAAATCATGCACTTTCTTCCACTTCGGCGATTCACCTTTTTGCCAGTATTCAGTTAACTTCTTGATGAGCGGCTTGTCTGTCGCAATAACCGTGTGGCAACCCATACACTTACTGGTTGGCGGTATGCCAGCAACATTACCGCGGCGGGCATAGGTATGGCAGTACATGCAGTTAATCTTGTTATCCCGCGCATGAATATCATGGGGGAACTCGATAGGTTGTTCGACGTGTTTGCCGTCAAAATCGCCCTTGGGCGGAACGGCATTAGGTACTTCTGCATAAGCGCTGCCAACAAAAAACAGCAGCAAACACAGCACACCGAATGCCAAATTGAAACGCGGTGCAAGGGGGGACAAAACCGAGCCTCGGAGGACTACGTGCCCTCGGGATACAATATTGCTATTGCTCTGTGTTCGATTGCTTGGTGACGCCTTCCCAGGAATCAGTCCATACGTCATAAACGTTACCTCAAATTCTCGCGCAGGTGATGCGAGTATTATCTAACAAATTCAGAAATGCATACTTACAGAGGAAGGGGATCAGCCACGCCGAGCAGCCATTAGCCCGGAAAAAATATTGTCTAACGCCGCTGTTAAGCAGGGCCAACTGCATACAGCGATCACTATTGGTAACAACACTTTTGGCTTAAACCAAATAAAGCCTGCCCCCACGCCGGTATCTTGCCACCAGCATTTCTGATGTGCGCGTTCACTGAACTCCGAAGCTAAAGGCAATCGCCTTCGCAGCGGTGATAGAGGCCGGCATCCTAGACTAATTCAGCCTGGGCTGTCAATCTTAACTCGGCATGAATGACTGTCTCTTAACACATTAAATTGGGCTTACAATACACCAAAAAATAATCCGTGATTTTTCACAAAGCACGGAAGGTATTGTTTCTCAAACAAAATCACTGAACCACAATGCGCTTGCGCCATAAAAAAGCGTCTGATTAAATCGGATTATCAATGTCTATAAATTCATGATCGAGGCTAAACTGCTTTGCTAAATGTTGTCCCAAGGCTTGGACACCATAACGCTCAGTAGCATGATGACCCGCCGCCAGGTAATGAATGCCCAGCTCTTTTGCCGCATGAAAAGTGCGTTCTGACACCTCGCCGCTGATATAAACATCAGCGCCCGCTACTGCGGCCAGTTCAATATAATCTTGCGCAGCGCCGGTACACCAGGCGACACGCGTCAGCGGCCTATCGTGCCCCATAATTAACAAGGGCTGGCGGCTTAATGTGGCGCTAACATGCTGGGCAAAATCAGCAATACTCCTTACAGGTTTCAATAATTGTGCACAACGCACCAACTCTGGATTGTTAGCTGGCCCAATGGCTGCACCAAAATCAAGGCCCAGCTGCTGGGCGAGCTGGGCGTTATTACCCAGTTCCGGGTGTACATCCAACGGCAAATGATAGGCATAGAGACTGATATCAGCACCAATTAATGCTTTGATACGATGATATTTTTGGCCGACAATGCAAGGGCTTTCGCCTTTCCAGAAATAGCCATGATGCACCAACAAGGCATCGGCATTAGCGGCCACGGCGGCATCAATCAAGGCCTGGCTTGCCGTCACACCACTGACGATTTTTTGAATCTCTCGCTTGCCAGCAAGCTGCAAGCCGTTAGGGCAATAATCACGCTGCGCCGAAACAGTCAATAATTCACTGCAATAGCTTGCCAGTTGCTCTCGTTCTACCATGAGCTTGTCCTTTTATGTTGTATCATTCACACATCATTTTGTCTTTAACGACACACCTGTATCTATGCGTAAATTTCTGCTCTATCTCGCCCAAGGCGCGTTTATCGGCCTTATTGTGGCATTCATCTATTTATTACTGTTTCAGCCCCATGTCTTTGAACACAAAGCCATCACACTGAACCAAGAGGCCAAGCCCACTATTGGCCAATTTGAACAACGTCATGGCGCCATCGGTGGTCCAGTATCTTACGCCAACGCCGTTGACTTGGCCGCCCCTGCCGTCGTCAATATCCACACCACAAAAATCATACGCCAACGACGCAATCCAATGTTGGACGATCCTTTCTTTCGCCGTTTTTTTGGTGACAAATTCAATTCGCGGCCACGGCAACGTGCTGAAAGCAGTTTAGGCTCAGGCGTTATTGTCAGCTCAGAGGGCTATGTACTGACCAATAACCATGTGATTGAGGGTGCTGATGAAATTGTCGTCGCTTTGGCCGATGGCCGCAGCTCTAAAGCGACGGTGGTAGGCACTGACCCAGATACCGACCTTGCGGCACTGAAGATTCATGTCGATAATTTACCGGTGATTACTGTCGGCCAGTCTGACTTGCTTGCCGTCGGTGATGTAGTGCTGGCTATAGGCAACCCATTTGGTGTTGGCCAAACGGTGACTATGGGCATTGTCAGCGCCACAGGACGCAGCGGGCTCAACATCACCACCTTTGAGAACTTTATTCAAACCGATGCCGCCATTAACCCGGGCAACTCGGGCGGTGCGCTGATCAATGCCTTTGGCCAACTCGTCGGCGTCAATACCGCCATATTCTCCAAGAGCGGCGGCTCTCAGGGCATTGGCTTTGCCATCCCTACCAGTGTGGCAATAAAGGTATTGGAACAACTGATTGCCACCGGCCATGCGATACGTGGCTGGCTTGGCATCGAAGTTCAGGACATCACGCCACGTCTAGCCCAATCATTCCACCTTGACAGCCCTAACGGTATTCTTGTCGCAGGCGTATTGGAAAACGGCCCAGCTCACCGCGCAGGCTTTCGCTCGGGGGATATTATTGTCGACATAACGGGCATTGATTTTTCTAATGGTCGCGAAATGATGAATCAAATCGCGCAAACAGCGCCGGGCGAAAAACTGATTATCGAGCTAATCCGTGACCGCCAGTCCATACAGTTAGAGACCATTATTGGTCAACGGCCACAGCGCAACTAGCGCCCATCTCGCCCCCTGACGAGAAATACAGGCTAGGACCTATTCTGCCCATCGCCGCCGCTTTGCTTGGCGGTTTCATCTTCAGCCAGTTCGTCTTCAGGCTTGATTGACGTAAAATATTTAGACAAAACAAGACCAACCTCGAACAATAGCCACATAGGAATGGCTAACAGAGTTTGCGAAATAATATCGGGTGGCGTCAACAGCATACCGAAGACAAATGCTCCGACAAAAACGTAAGGACGCTTTTCACGCAAGCTATCAGCTGTGATCATACCTGTCTTGATAACGAGAATGGTTGCAATAGGCACCTCAAAGGCAATGCCAAAAGCGAAAAATATTTTGATGACAAAACTAAGATACGAGTTGATATCCGGCATTACGGACACACCCTCTGGCGCGGTACCCTGTAAAAAAGCAAAAACTAGGGGGAATACAACGAAATAGGCGAACGCCATGCCGAGATAAAATAACAAGGTGCTTGATAACACCAGCGGAAAAGCCAATTTCTTTTCATGCTTATAAAGCCCAGGGGATATAAATGCCCAGGCGTGATAAAGCAATACCGGCACACCAATAAATATGGCTAACACCAACGTCATTTTCAGTGGCGTTAAGAAAGGATCGATAACACCAATCGAAATCATCTTGGCGTCTTGCGGCATTTGCGCTAGTAATGGCTCAGCTAAAACACCATAGAGATCATTAGAAAAGGGCAACAAGCAAACAAATATGACAAGAATAGTAATGACCGCTCTGACCAGACGATCACGCACCTCCTTCAAATGTTCCATGAAAGGTGATTCTTGCTCTGGTGGGAAATTCTTTGTGGTCATAAGAAATCTAAGGGGCTACTTTGTGCAAGCGCGGCAAACAGGCAGCTAACTTGATGAGGTCTTGTTATTAGTAGGCACAGAACTACTTGTGCCACTATCAACCGGTATAGAATCCTTGAGCTGATTAACGGTATCGTGTAATTCAGCCAGCCCCTCTTGGTCTGAAGCAAGGTTCTTTAGCTCTTCAGCCTTATCTATCTCGCTTTTGATTTCTTGTTTGACACTGGCAGCAACCTTCCTCGCTTTGCCAACCCATTGACCTACATTACGTATCAAACCAGCGAATTTGTCCGGGCCAACGACAATCAAAGCAATGGCAGCGACAACCAGAATTTCCCAAGAACTGATATCAAACATGTCAGATCCTATTAGGCTTTGTCTTTTTCCGCTGAGACACTTTTCTCAGAGACCTCACCTTCAATCACATCGTCGGCATCCGCTTTTTCAAGCTTCGCATCAACGCCTGCTTCGTCATCTTTGCCTGCTTCGCCATCTTTTATGGCGCTCTTAAAGCCTTTAACCGCACTACCTAAATCACCACCGACATTGCGTAAACGTTTTGCGCCAAACAACAGCAGCACAATCACTAATATAATCAATAACTGCCAAACACCGATACCACCCATTATTTCTCTCCAACAACCTAATTTTTATCCGTCACCGCTAGCTACTTTTCAGCGCGCGACACCTTCTCTTCAATACCAGAAACACCAAAACGTCGCGCCAACTCGTCGGTCACTGCCGACACTGGTATACCTTTATGAACCAGTAAAATCAAGGCGTGAAACCATAAGTCTGCCATTTCATGAATCACCTGCTCGCGCGTTTCGCTCTGACTGGCAATGATCACTTCAACGGCCTCTTCACCCAACTTCTTTAAAATCTTGTTCTGCCCTGCTTGGTAAAGACTAGCAACATAAGACGTGTCAGCATCAGCTGTTTTACGACCTTCCAGTACTTTTTCCAGCTTGGTGAGGATATCACTCATCGTAACAAATCACGCCTAGTCAACCCCATAATGGTCGCTTTTATAATGGTTTTCAACCAAAGTTTAGGCAGAAAACTGTCCATTTAAATGACCGATTATTAGCAAGATTGGGGCTTAGAGACGAACTTCAATACCCGCAGCAGCCATAAATTGCTTGGCTTCACCAATACTGTACTCACCATAATGAAAAATACTTGCCGCCAGTACCGCGTCTGCATGACCCAACTCAACACCAGCAACTAAATGTGATAATGAACCAACACCACCCGAGGCAATCACAGGCATAGTAATAGCATCACTCACCGCACGAGTCAGATCGAGATCAAAACCCGCTTTAGTGCCATCACGATCCATACTGGTCAGCAGAATTTCTCCGGCACCATAATGTTGCATGCGCTGCACCCAGTCAATCACGTCAATGCCTGTCTCTTTGCGTCCACCATGAGTATAAATCTGCCAACGGGGAGGCTCGCCTTCCGCCCTGAGGGAAGGCGGTAGCATTCCTGAGGAAGTACTCTTGGGGTGCGCGCTAACACAACGCGCGTCAACCGCAACAACAATACATTGTGCCCCGTATTTATCGGCAGCACGACGCACCAGATCTGGGTCAGCAATTGCGGCGGTATTAATGCCAACCTTGTCGGCACCTGCTTTGAGCATACGGCCAACATCGGCAACGCTGCGAATGCCACCACCGACGGTCAAGGGGATGAAAATCTCACTGGCCACTTGCTCAACAACATGCGCCATGGTATCGCGCCCCTCATGGCTGGCGCTGATGTCAAGGAAGACTAGTTCATCAGCACCCTGGGCGTCGTAACGACGCGCCACCTCGACGGGGTCACCGGCATCACGAATATCGACAAATTGCACGCCTTTCACTACGCGCCCTTTATCCACATCGAGACAGGGAATAATTCGTTTTGCCAGTGCCATAGAAAACCTTTTTATAGATTGAGAAAACGTGTTTTAGAGTGTCTCGAAATGCTTTTTAAAATGACAAAGCTTAAGAAGCATCACCGAGTTCATGATCGTCAAACAAGTGGCCAAGCTTGCCAGCCTTTGTCGCTAAATATTGCTTATTATGGGGATTGATGCCTGTTTGTAATGCTATACGCTCAGAAACCGTTACACCAAGCTTTTCTAACGCCTGCACCTTCTGTGGGTTGTTGGTCAGCAGTTTCACATTACTCACATTTAAGTGTTTCAAAATAGGCTGGCAAATACCATAATCCCGCATATCTGCACCAAACCCAAGCTGCTCGTTAGCCTCAACTGTATCAGCACCCTGATCCTGAAGGTGGTACGCCTTGATCTTGTTGAGCAAGCCAATGCCCCTGCCTTCCTGACGTAAATAAAGGATTGCACCTCTTCCCTCTTTAGCAATACGGCGCATGGCCTCTTCTAGTTGAGCGCCACAGTCGCAGCGCACACTAAACAGTGCATCACCTGTCAGGCATTCGGAATGAATACGAAGCAATACGGGTTCATCACTGGAAACATCACCCATGGTGACAGCAATATGCTCTTTATTGCTGTCTGTATCCTCAAAACCATG
>JAESQP010000160.1 GCA_016765075.1 Gammaproteobacteria bacterium | reverse complement strand
GTGCACCCCTCAAGGGGGTATTGAACAGAACCCTTGGGGTGCAAAATCTATCACGAGATAGCGACACAATTGAAAACATTGATTAATATTCACTACTATCCCGTTAACTAAAATTCGTCATGCCGGTGCAGGCCGGTATCCAGTAAGCTATTGAAAGACATGGATGCCGGATCGGCAAAACGCTGTCCGGTATGACAACACTCTTTTTTGATTTTCATGTCCCCCAAGCTTCTGTTTATCCCTTTGTCTTTTATCAGTATGGCTGTTAGCTGAATTCACCGGAAGTTAACGGGACAGCAGTGATTAATATTAGTTGTGTGCTTGGTAAGTAACAGCGGGAATTTATGCATTAAAATTTATGTGTTACGCTGTTTTCTACTTTGTAATTTGATATAGCGCATGAATCAAATGACAGTTTTCTGTCCTGGAAATAAATGCTCCATCTTCACTGCATTTTCAGCATATTCTTGTCCTAACTCTTGTAGTAGTGGTATTGCTGATAAATTGTCTATCTTGATATCGTTTGCAGAAAGTTTTAGGCTATTTTTTTTGTCAAAAAGATGGTTGTAGCGAACGTAAGTAAATAGTTGTTGTGATTCTAGTATTAAGCTCGGTTGTCTCAAATCGCCAATTTCAGAGTCTATAGTTTCTCCATATAAACAATCCCCCATAACGCGACACATCATGTCTTGATTATCAATTGCAGAAGCTAAAATAGCAGGGATGAAATGCCCAAGCTGGTCAATCATGTTGACTTTTTGAGCGGTTGCATGAGTAAGGCGAGTTTTTGTTTTGCCTGTTCCGATTGAAATTAAATGAATGTTTTCGCGCCCGGTTTCCCAGCCAATATTGTATTGTGGCAGAGTGGCTGTAAGTAAAGTGATCATGCTTGGGTTATTATATTGTGTAACGGCACCATCAAGAAAGAGATCGACACGGTCTCCAATTTCAATCTCTTGTGGTGGGAAGTACGCGGGCGCTGCAGTCGAAGCGCGTAATAATTGCCATAAGGGTATATTCAAATTGCAATCAGGCAGTATTTTTTGATTGTACATTGCATTAGGATTGTTGGTGACGGGCCAAGGTGAGCCAGTGCTAGCGTTTCGGGTGACGATGAGTAGTAATGTTTTGAGTTTATTGCTGCCAAGTAAGGCAGGTGTTTTTTCTGTGTCGTCTTCACAGAATAATGCTTTAAAAAAATCACTAATAAAGGTTTCTTTATATTTTGATTTCCACAACTTATTCCAACTTTCGCGAGCGAATAGCACTTCACCTTGTTCGAGATAAAAATCTTCAAGCGCTTTCACCGATAATCCCCACGACAAACCTGCTGCGATCATTGCCCCTGTGCTGGTGCCTGAAAAAAAATCAAATTCATCGGCCAGAACTAAGTTTGGATTTTTTCTATGCGCACGAAACAGTGATTCAATACGCGCTAGAATTTGTAAAGAGTAAATGCCGCGAACGCCGCCACCATCAAAAGTTAGTATGCGTTTCATGTCTTATTCAAATTAAGTGTTAGTGAGAATTGCTAAAGCGTGTCATAGAATGCCATTCCTCAACTTCATTCAATAATTCATATTCTAATTTTTCTACTGCTCGCCAAAGACTTGGCCAAGTCACGGAGGTATCCACTTCTCTATCTGCAGTTTCTAAATGCATGAGCATGTTTTGGTACCGTTGAGCACGGCGATTGGTATCATGCGCCACGGAAATTGCTAGTAAGGCCGCAACGAGTAGCGGTAAAAATACGGAAATGAGTATTGCGGAATCGGCAAAATAATCGCCCATGTGGGCTAACTTGAACCCTACTGCGCAAAGCGCACCAACGATAGCGATGACCATTAACGCGTTGGAGAATTTCTTCGTTATATAATTGGTGAATGTTGAGGCTTTTATCTTGCTGCGATAATAGTTGATTTGGTCTCTAATTCGGTTTTCTAGATAGTGTTGTTTAGCATTGCTAAATGAGAGTTCTGAGTCTCTATCCATTTCCCAGGAAATCATGATATTTTTTGCAAGATCGCTAAACTCAGTAACATTAGCAAGAGTGATATTGACTTTTCGTCGTTTTAGTGGCCATATGGCAATAAAAAATCGATAGAGTTCTGCTTTAGGCCGTGTGCTTGTCCAGTGATGTTGAATTCGATGATGCCAAAAGACCAAAGTCCAAGCTAATACGAGTGCTAATAGTTTTACTATACCTATCGCCAATAAAATGTTCGGGTTGAAATCATTAAGACCATCTTTAAAGATAATTCCAGTAATGGCAAAACCTGAAGCTATCAGGTGTAAGAGTATAATAACGATGGATAGGCTTCGTGCTTGAGGGCCTTTTTTTGACGCCAAAGTATCGTAGTAATGGTAATTATTTTTTATGACCTCTAGCTCACCTTTGCTATGAGGGGTATCACATTTTACGCATTCGGCGGGCAGCTGATCAGCGTTTTCAATGTGCGTTTTGCCAGTAATAGCATTGATTATGATAATGGGCTTGTTGAGTGATCGTGCATACTTAATAGCATCTGAGGTACCGCCAGTGCCGTAATTTTCTTCCAGGTTCCAAACAGCAAGTAAAATATCGCATCGATCAACGGTTATCACCCCAGCGTCGAGGTAGGCCTCTTTATCGCTTGCAATGGTTTCAACGACATCGAATTCAATGGCGCGGTGTATTTGCTTTTCAGCTCGGAGCCAATCTTCTTCTTTAAAATCTGCTTTAAAGCGACTTTGCCCAAATGGCAGTACAATCATCGCTGGCACAGATTGTGCCTCTGCTGTTTCCAGAAATAGCGTGTCTGCACCGCTTGCAACAGAAGAATAGCTAACGATAGAGCCATATTTTTCAATAAAGTTATCGAGACAGTCAGCTAAAGCGCTGCGAACTAGCTTCTCATCGTCTAGTTGACGATGCCCGGTAAAACCGATAGTTGTCCATTTCTGTGTTGTTACAGGTTCACGGCTTGTGCCATCTGAGCTAGCCACACGATTTCCCCAGTCGCTGATGCAATATTCCAGCTATTGTACTGAAGTTGCCGCCGTATTTGATAGCCGGGTTAATAATGGCAGAGATAATGCGTAATCCCCCCGAAAAGCCGGAGTAATGAGAAGTAGAAAATTCTATTAGGAACTTCAGCACCAATCTCAAGGCCTTTCTTGCTAAAAAAAGGATATGTAGAAGTCTTGACTTTGATTAAATCAGGCTATGCCTCTCGGCAAGAGCTTTTATGTTTGAATGAAGTTTTTTATGAATGGGGCTGAGACAGCCTTGAGCTTTAATAACTTTATCGAATTCTTCACGTATTATACCCTCTTTTGCGTATTTCAAAAATACGCGTAGAACGATTATTCCAGAATAGCTTCCGGTGATATCATTGAAAGTGGATCGGCCTAAGTTGCCAGGTATATTTATAATCGTTGAGCCAGCGCTTATTTTATCCGTTATCGTGACTTCTGATTTTTGAACGTTATTTATGAATGCTATTTTTGTTGCACCTCCAGGAATGGAATCCCCGCAAATTTCTATTGCTGATCGACCATATGCTTGTGCTATACGACGCACAAGCCTTTTTGCCTTAGGGTTACCTAACTTATAGTAACTGCTCGTAAGCACTTCTCCGTTTACAACGCGCCAAACTGCGCCGTCACTAATTTCAATACCTAAAAGTTTTTTCTGCTTTTCTGCTAGTGCGCGTTTTTTTTGCGCTTGTTCTACTGTCGCCCAGCCCCGATCTCTGGTTGCTCGTAAACCGGCCAATGTTCTACGTTCTGGGTCAACGTTTATCCCCTGTCCAAATAAAGAAATATCACCCGGGATTATTTTACCTTCATAATTTTTGACGCTAAAAAAACCGAAACGCTCTTCATAAACGTTTTCTAGAACCTCCTTTTCTGGTACCTCTTCGCCCTTTTGGCTAAAAAATATACCTTCTATATATAGTTGTCCTCTCACTGAAAAATTTGATCCTGCGCCACACTCATATTCCACGGCTGGGACTACTTTATCTCTAAAAAAAGGCATTAAGTATTGTTCTGTGATTTGTACTTTATCGGCAAAGCTTGATTTGAATACGATACTTACCCATGGTGAGTAATCACCGCACATGCCGAGGGAGAAAGTTGTGGCTCTATTTAAATGAATAAAAGCTTCGTCTGTTTCTGCCAAGAGCTTTCCAGTTCTGTGAGGTATCCGTAATTCCTTTTCTTCAGGTGATCGTTTTCTATAGGATGGTAGCTCGTTATTGGCAAGATTGAGTTGCCAATTTTCATTTTTAGATATCTTGGTCTTAAATGCTCTCCCTCTGCTATGTTTTCCAGTAAGAATAATTCGTTTGGCTTGTGGGCATTCTAATGAAATGATGGTGCGAATTAGCCCAACCATCTTTAGTAAGTCTTTATTTGCACTCTCCAGGTTTTCTTTTTTATCGGAAAGAATTTCTATTCTGACTGCGCTTCCGCAAGCAAAATCGTATGGTTTAAGGGCTTTAAATCCTGCATGTTTGCCCATCACCTCTTCTGAGGCGGAAAGCGGGGGAATTGCCATTAAAAATAATGCTAGCACAGCAAATAATCTCATCACTTATCTTATATCCAATATTTTAATGTATGTATCCACAGGGTTTTGTTTTTCATGGTTTTATTTGTCGCGCTGCGATTCTGCTTCTAGCGTTTCTAATAACGCTATTATTGCCATTGGCCTTGCTCAGTAATTGGACATTTGTTTCAGTATAGAAGAATTGGTTTTGCGTAGAAAAAATATGTCTCAAGGCATTGTTTAATATTTTATTCAATATAGCAGCACGTATACCCAATTATCTATACTCTGCCTAATTATGTCAATTACAACAACCTTGTTGCTGTAGCATTGTTTGTATGTAGTTTGTAGTATGCGGAGGCAATAGTTTCTAATTCACTAATGCAGTACACAGTGTATTGCCTGATGAACAATTACTGATTTTTATGTGACCGATTTAGACAGGCCAAACAGTGAGAAAAAAGCCGTATTGAATACGCGTAAATTTAATACGATTTTATGCGTTTTTCTCATCAGTTTATCTGTTGCTCCTTTCAAGGGCATGCTGGGGAATGCCCATGCGTCTATAACCGAGTTGATCGGCGTTCGAATATCGTCTGACCCAGACCGTACTAGACTGGTTTTTGATATTTCTGGTCCACTGGAATATAAATTATATTCTCTTGATAACCCTGATCGCGTTGTACTGGATTTACAATCAGCACGATTGCTGGGTGATCTTCCTAGAGAGGGAGTAGGTTTTGTTAGACGTGTACGCAGCGCCGTACGCAACAAAACGGATTTACGCATTGTTCTCGACGCCAAGAAAAAACTAAAACCAAAAACATTTTTGCTGCCACCGAGCAAAAGCGCTGGCCATCGATTAGTGGTTGATCTTTATAAGGCGCCTGAGCGCAATGCCAAACGTCAGGCTGTAAAATCAACTCAACAAATAGCAAAACCAACGCTGCGTGATGTGGTCATTGCGATCGATGCGGGACATGGTGGTAAAGATACCGGTGCCATCGGCGCACAAGGTACGCGTGAAAAAGATGTAGTACTAAAAATTGCGCGTAAATTAAAACATAAAATCGATAAGCAGCGTGGAATGAAGGGGGTGCTAGTGAGGAACAGCGATCGTTATATTGATTTGCGACACCGTATGGAAATTGCCCGTCGCGCAAAGGCCGATTTATTTATATCTATTCATGCAGACGCCGCTATCAGTCGCAAAGTTAGAGGGGCATCGGTATATGTATTGTCTGAGAATGGTGCTAGCGATGAGGCGGCACACTGGTTAGCAAATCGCGAAAATAAATCTGACTTGGTTGGGGGTATTAGCCTTGATGATAAAGATGTCTTGATTAGAGAAACATTGCTCGATTTATCGCAAAACGTGACACAGAAAGACAGCTATGAGAGCGCAAAACATGTCTTAAGTGCTATGGGTAATGTGACACGCTTGCGTAATGAAAAAATATTAGAGGCGGGGTTTTTAGTGCTAAAATCACCCGATATACCCTCCATATTGATTGAAACCGCTTATATTTCTAACCTCAATGAAGAGCAGAATCTTCGTAGTAATGGCTATCAACGTAAATTGGTCTTAGCGATAGTAACAGGCTTAAAAAATTACTTTGCCGGTGCTGCTCCACCGGATTCATTATTGGCATCTATTAAGCGCACGCGTCGCCATGTCATTACACGTGGTGAGAATTTGTCATTGATAGCTCATCGTTATCAGGTCAGCTTGGAACATTTACGTGAAATTAATCGGTTGCGCAGCGATAAAGTGCTCGTTGGACAGGTATTGATCATCCCACAAAATACATAGTTTTTATTTATTATATTTTATAAAAATGATTGCAGTTGGAGATGCCAGGTGATGTTGGTATGGGTAAATATATTATTGTTCTTACAGAAGAGGTAAGAGGTGTGAGCACAAGCGCGGCACTTTATTCATTCGGAGATCCACTTTTATGGACTTGTACCGTGTCGCGCAATGAGGTTGGCGATGTAACAATTAGTAGCGGAAACGGTCGCTCTGACTGGAATGAAACAATATAAAGCGCCAGGTTTGTGTATCTAGTTGTCCCTGAAGATTACCTAACGCATTAATATTAAAGACTAAAGTTACAATAAGCGTTAAATAGTTTGCAAGCAAACAAGTCATCGGACTCAAAACCTTGCAAACTATGAAGCCTGAAACGCCCGATAATCACCCTGATTTATTTCGTTCACAACTTTCTCAAATTCTTAAGATGTCACACCCACTGTGCCGTTT
>JAESQP010000159.1 GCA_016765075.1 Gammaproteobacteria bacterium | reverse complement strand
TTATCAAGGATTGCGCCCCCTTGGGGTATAACGCAGCATATGCATGTTTCAGGTCGCGCCCTACGGGGCTTACAGACGAAACCAGGCTCGGTGTTATCATTGCTCAACAGGCAACCAGCCTGCCTGCGCAATGATGCCTTGATCCTGAGCTCGTCTGTAAGCCAGAGGCCGCAAGCAATTAATAGAGGTGCCCTTGCCTTAAAAACCATTTTACTGGGTATACCGCTATTACTGTCAGGTGGCTGTAAAAACTATTTCGTTGATAAACTGGCTTTTTTTCCCGAGAAAGCCAACGATTATCCCGCTCTCATTGTAGCCAATACCGAGGAGTTATGGTTGACCACCCGCGATGATGTACGCATTCACAGTTTTTACCTTAAAAATACTGAGTCTGATCGCGTGGTATTATTTTTTCATGGTAATGCCGGTAATGCCTATAGCCGCTTGACAGACGCCAGCCTGTTACGAGATATGGGATTGAATGTCTTGCTGCTTGATTATCGTGGTTACGGTAAAAGCAACGGTACACCTACCGAGAAAGGGCTTTATCTTGATGCAGACGCAGCCTATCAAGCCGTATTGAAAAATAAAGGGTTTGCGCAAAACAAGATATACCTCTATGGGCGCTCCATTGGTTCTACGGTGGCGGTTGACTTGAGTAGCCGCTACACGGTCGCAGCGACTGTTCTGGTTGCACCGCTGGCATCAGGGCGTGCTATGGCAAAAAAAATGGGCTTTACCTGGTTTGATTGGCTGGTAGAAGGTGTTTTTGATAATCTTGGCAAAGCAAAAGACATCAACTCGCCTGTACTGATTATTCATGGCGGACAAGACCGTGTGGTTCCTCTGGCCCAGGGGCGTGACCTCTACAACGCTATTCATCATCCAGGAAAACAAATGGCTATTGCTGACAACGCAGGGCATAACGATATCAGCGACAGTACAGACATCGATTTTTGGCAGTTAATCGACGATTTTTATAACAATTAGCTGTCAATATCACTTTCGATCAATGGCACTTCCAAGCCTTCTATTTCCTGCAACGCGCGACCAGCAATGCCCTGTAAATCTCCATACATTCCGACAGTCGATTCAATCACACCGTCTATTTGAGACTCGCGTTTTGCCCAAAGACGCGTCATCGTCTTTTTCTCTCGATCCAGATCGGCTTGCATATCCGAGAACTTTTCTACAATTGCTTCAACACGGTGACGGAAACGTGGGCCGGTTAGGTAGTCATATACTAACGCCATTTTAGTTTGCTGACCTTCTTGCGACTGCTTGGAGTGAGCGACTTGGATTAGGGTCTGCCGAAGAGACATTACAAGCGGAAAAGCGTATTTCGGGGCAGTAACCCAAACGTTATCCACATGGCCAAAGCTCTCTATATCCTTTGGTAATGCCTGAGATATAAGAACGGCAATTTCCGCTTTTGCAGTTCGCTGATCACCACGAAGTTTGGCAAGCCAGGAATCACTCCAGTTCTTGGTGCGCTTGGACTCCCATAAGATGGCACCGCAAGGGACTCCCATCTGCGAAACAACTCGCTGGATGACATCACCGCCAAACTCTCCCTTGGCGACTGGCTCAATAGTGTCGAATGGAAACTTTGAACGCAGCGTGTCTTCAAGCTGTAATTCCATTACTTCACCTTGAAGTTGTTGCGATCCTTGCTCTGCTTTACGCTTCAACTCTTCAATTTTGTTCTGCATTGAAGAAATCTGTTCTTCCTTTTCTAATACTTTGAGTTTTAAGCTGTCTTCTGCTTCTTTTTTTGCTTTTTCCCGAACCTCAGCAATTGAAGCCTGAACACGCTTCTCTACAGTTAAATCTAACTCACGTTTTTCATCATCGAGTTCGCGCTGTTTTCGGATTAAATCAGCTTGCGCTTTTTGCGCTTCTTCTAGCTTTGCATTTCGTGTATCAAGAACCTCTTGCAGTTCGCTCAGTTCTTTTTCTTTTAACTCCAGATCAGACGCAACAGCCGTCTTTGCTTTCTTGGCTTCTTCCACTGCAATTGATTTGCGCTCAATAGTTAGTTTTTCTGCAACTTGCTCATGAATGGTTTTTTGTGCATCGGCAACTTCTTTTTGCTGATCGCGTAACATTGCCTCACGTTTAAAAACATCCGCCTCTTTCTCGGTTATCTTTGCTTCATATTCCTTTCGAGTGGCCTGGATAAGCGGCGCGGCCAATGATTCAGTCACTTTGATTTCTGTCGAACAATTTGGGCAAGTAATGGTTGGTTCAATCATGCGCTATCTTCCTGATATAAATGCTTCTGAAAGCCGATGAACGCATCGCGAATAGCCGCCACGTCGCCGAGTTGTTCCTTAGCATCAGCCATAGCTCTATATTTAAGCTTTAACAAATGAGGGAGTTTTTCTTGATCCAATTCACCCACGCCCTCTTGAACATACTGCGATAAAACAAAATCGAGAAATGACTGCAACTTCTCGTCATATTGAGAAAATATTTGTACCTTATGCGTTGCTACCCGTTCTTCCCTCGTCATAGGAGCAAGAGCAAAGGCAATATAAGCAAGCACATCAAACAGATCGCTTTTATCTGCATCAATCATGCGCCTGACCTCAGACATCTGTTGATCGCCATAGCCCTTTTCCGCCAAGCTTGCGATCAATGCCTTACGCGTATCAGGCTGCCCCCATAATGCTCGTAACTCGTATTCATCCTTGAACAATTCGGGCAAATCACCAAACAATCGTGTAATGAATTCCGCCGCCGACATCGGTTTTCCATCTGGACTCCAGAACGTCGTCGCCATCATGTGTTGAATCGTGCGTTCTTTTCCATCTGCAAGTTTGATTTTTACTTTCACTTTGTTTTTGCAAGCGCATGGAATTTCTCCGCATTTTTGACATGGCTCACGCCTACATTCACAAGGTATTTTGCCGCAAACATAGCAAACAGGGGGAGGCTCGCCAATGCAGATACAGGGACTTTTATTACACCGCTGGCATAACTCTGGCTCTAACGGTTCACCATCCCATTCAGGATCATTGAAATGCTCATAAGCCTTTACAAAATCATAAATAGTGAAATAGTCTTTGCCATCAAATAAGCGGGTTCCTCGTCCGACAATCTGTTTAAACTCAATCATGGAATTTACAGGCCGCATCAAAACGATGTTACGGATATTACGAGCATCAACTCCCGTGGATAGTTTTTGTGACGTGGTGAGGATTGTCGGGATAGTTTTTTCATTGTCCTGAAATATTCGGAGGTGCTGCTCACCAATCTCACCGTCATTGGCAGTCACGCGAACGCAATAATTTGGCTCTTTGCTGTCTTTCATCTGATTGATTAAATTTCGCACAGCAAGTGCGTGTGCCTGCGCCGCACAAAATACAAGCGTCTTCTGTCCCTGATCAATCGACTCCATGAATAGCTTTACACGGTACTTTTCACGTTCCTCGATCTCAATGACTCGGTTAAAGTCATCCTCAACGTAGCGCTTCCCTTCTTCTATTTCACCTTCGATCAACTGGTCATCAGACGTATAAACATAATCATCTAATGTCGTGGCAATTTGTTTTACTTTGAAGGGTGTCAGATAGCCGTCATTGATCCCTTCTTTCAGGGAATAGGTGTAGACCGGCTCCCCGAAATAAGCGTAAGTGTCCACGTTACCCTTACGCTTAGGCGTTGCCGTAAGGCCGAGTTGCACCGCAGGTGCGAAATATTCAAGGATAGCGCGCCAGTTACTCTCATCATTTGCACCACCTCTGTGACACTCATCAATCACGATGAAGTCGAAAAAATCAGGTGGATATTCACCAAAACTCGGCGCAGGGTTGCCATCCGCATCACGCCCGCTCATGAAGGTCTGAAAGATGGTAAAAAAGATACTGCCGTTCTTCGGCACACGACCTTTTTTGCGAATGCTTGCAGGATCAATCCTTACCAGTGCATCTTCTTGAAATGCCGAAAATGAATTGTAGGCTTGATCAGCGAGAATATTGCGATCTGCCAAAAATAAAATACGCGGGCGACGGCTTGGCTCGCGGCTTAAATTCCAACGACTATGAAATAATTTCCATGCAAGTTGAAAGGCGATAAAGGTCTTGCCAGTGCCAGTCGCCAGAGTTAACAGAATCCGATCTTGCCCGCTCGATAATGCATTCAGAGATTTATTGATTGCATTGTGCTGGTAATAGCGGGCCTGCCATTGACCGCCCTTATCTTCAAAAGGGATCTCACTAAAACGCTCTCGCCATTCATCTTTTTCGGTGAATATCCGTTCCCACAGTTCATCAGGCGAGGGATAGCGGTCAACATAGCATTCTTCTCCAGTGAGCATATCAATCTGATAGATGCCAACCCCATTGGTCGAATAGGTGAAACGGGTCTGTAACTTTTCAGCGTACTTCTTGGCTTGCCCAACCCCTTCTGTATCGGGCAGGTCACGCCGCTTAGCTTCGATGACCGCGAGCTTTTGCTCTTTATAAAATAGTACATAATCGGCAACATCCTGTTGCGCCCGTTTGCCTGCGCCCTGCAAACGACCCAGCGTAATCACCTCGCGCCGAACCCGGCTGCCATCCACCACACCCCAGCCCGCCTCTTTCAAGGCGGGGTCAATCAGTTCTGCACGGGTTTCAGCTTCGTTCACGGGTTACTCCTCAGCCAGCATATTCATAATCAGGCGAATCATGGTCTCTTTATTGGTCGGATCAGATTCTGCCACCAACAGTGTCAACGCTGCCAGACCAATATCATTTATCACTGGCTCGCCATTATCACCCAACAGACGCGCATTTCGATTAAGGAAGTCCACAAACAGAAAGGCTGCGCTACGTTTATTACCATCGGAAAACGGATGGTTCTTGATCACAAAATAGAGCAGATGAGCCGCCTTGGCTTCTATGGTGGGGTAGGCCGGCTCGCCAAACACCGATTGATCCAGGTTGCCAAGAATCGAGGCCAGTCCATCTTCACGTTCACGGGCGAACAGATCGGTCGCTTCGCCCCGTGCCATCAAGTCCACCTTGAGACGAGCTAGAGCAGCACGCGCATCAGCCACGCGGGGTAATTCACCTCCCGCCTGAGTCTTGGGGTCACTCAGTAAACCTTCGTCATAACGTTGCAACAACAAAAAAGTTTGGGCATAACGGGAGACAATATCGACCAATCCACGGCCACTCTCTAATTGCAATTCGGGGCTTTGGGCTGTTTTGCGTATCAACGCCAACGCTGCTTCCAACTCGCGGGCATTTTTCTCAAAGCGTTGCTTGGAAAGCGTCCAACCTTGGGCCAAGTGTTCACGTAATACATGCGTCGCCCATTGACGAAAATGGGTGCCCTGCCGAGATTTGATGCGATAACCAACCGAAATAATCACATCAAGGTTATAGAAATCCACTGGCCTGTCAGAATTTGCAATATGCATTTTTTGCATAGTGCTTCCTCTCGCCAGCTCTTCTTCCTTGAAAACATTGCCAATATGGCGAGAGATTACCGATTGATCACGTCCAAACAAGCTAACCATCTGCGCCTGACTCAGCCAGACAGTATCATGCGCAGTGTCCAACCTTACCTCGACCGCCTGGCCTTCCTCCTGATAGATAATAATTTCATCGCTCATGTAACAGTACTTTCCTTGGTGATGATTTCAGGCTCTGCCGTTAGTTCGCCGACGAACGTCTTTTTAAGGCGGGGTCGATCAGTTCGGCGCGGGTTTCAGCTTCATTCATTATGCTACTTCTACAACTTGCTTGGGATTATCATTCGCTTCATCTGGCATTTCCTGCCCCTTCATCATATTGTAATGGGCGATATGACCCGACTTTTCAAATATCTTTTTGAAAACGGCAAGGTATGTATCCACCATTGCCGCATCACAACTCACGTAAAGATCATCAAGTGCAAAATGTGATCCGTCATTTACCCAAGAGAACAGCGATCCACAAACCTGCTTTTCCTTGCCTTCGAACATATCGACAATTTTGTCATTGTTGATATTTCCGAGAATTTTGAAATAATTTTCCAAAATTCTTCTTAACGTATTTTGTATGGTCAATATTGAGCGCTTTTCATCTTTTACCTCGTTCCACAGTAATTGATAGGAAGTTTTTACCGGATTATCACTGTGCTTTTCGACTGATGAATATTGTTCAATTTTCTTCACAATCCAAAATGTCTCTTCGCTCATCGCGCCGTCAGTGCGTTTCTGATTGAAAGTGATCTCTTTGTGAAAATAGACATTATGGGTGAGGACAAACACTTGCTTGATATAACCGGTGCCAGAACGGATATCTCCAAACAGACGCTTAATGAGGTTGCTGACAATAAACAAAATATCGCTATCCAGACTTGAAACCGGATCGTCAATGACAACAACACGGTTTTCTGTCATCCCGCTTTCAGACGTACTTCCCTTTAACAAGTGATAGAAATACAGGAACGTCACAAAGGATCGCTCTCCTTCACTGAGCGTTTCTTTTGCCTCAGAACCATCAGGGCGAACAATGCTGTAGTATCCGTCTTTTTGTGATTTCGCGATATTGAAGCCTGTAAAACCAAACGATGATAACAGTGCATTAATTTCATCAACGGTAGGCTGAATACTCGTAATATTCTTTTCTAGCACCCTGATTTCATCGATCTTTATTTTCTTTTCAGCCTTCTTGTCTGCAATCCCTTTACTCAGACTCGAAATTGCTGCTTCGAGTGGAGTCTTTCTGCTGGTATAGCTGTCATAGACTGGCTTTGCTTCCTCAATCACGTATTTCCATATCTGTGAAGTAAGAGTGCGCTTCTCTTGGCCGATGTTATCTACGGTTTTGTTGTGGAGCGCTATTTCTTCGTTTGCACTTTTAATCGCCAGACTTATTTCATCCAGCGTTTCTTTCAGGGACTCTAGTTCAACAACAAGGCTGGCCTCCTTTTTTTTGCGACCTATATGCTGCTTATTCGCACTGATTTTCGTTTCAACAACGCTTTTCTGTGAATCAAGCTTTTCACAATCCAGATATTGGGGCGCGGCATCGACTATGCTTTGTAGACGCTGGACAATAGTAGTGCTATGCGCTTCATAGTTTGTGGCCAGTTGATCAATTGCCCCGAGGTCATTCAAATACGTTTCGTCGAAATACTTATTTAGACTCTCGGCAAACGCTTCATCGGTATCCTGTTGGCAGAATGGGCAGATATCATTATTTTCATCGTAATAAGCGCGCCCTTGTTTTACCCAGTCACTATTGCCCAGCTTTTTGATCATCGCGGCAATATCAACATCATCCTTGCCAATCACTTTCTTTGTCAGAATATCTACCGTTTCAAGATCGACCAGATCGGAATACAGTAGCGGCGGAATAGAGTTCATCTTTTCAAGATTATCTGCAAAGACCGTAGCGCATTTAGTCTTCAATTCTTCCAAAGTCTGTAAATCTGCTTTGTTGCCTTCTACCTCTGCCAACAGCTTGGTTTTGAATTTAGCTTTCTTATCCCTGACGCCCTTGAATGCTTCTTTAAAGCCTTCGTCATATTTTCCTTTTAGTGTCCAGCATTGCCCCTCAAATTCATTTTCCAGAGCCGCCAGTTCTGCTTCTTTTCCTCCGGTTCCATCGTCACCCGCCAAGGTCTTCTTTTTGCCTTGAATATCGGCCTCTAGTTTGTCAGCGTCGGTCTTAGCATCTTCTATCGCTTTCAGATCAGCCTCATTCTTCTCCCCGAGCGTAAAAATTCCTTTTAGCTCCGCGTCCGAGTTAAAATTCTTATCTACGAAATCACGGTTATATACCAATGTTTGGAGTTTGTTGCCGCCGTGCCAAATAACGCTGCATTCAGAGTATTCATCCTCATCGGCGATCACCCTTGAAATTGTCGTTTTTCCAGAACCATTTGAACCATAGAAAAAATTATTGTTAGACAAGCCATCTATGATTTGCTCAGTATCGCCAAAGCTCGCAACCGATTTTATTCTTATGCCTTCAATCATGCCACGGCCTCTTTCTTGGTAGGTATTGCTTCTTTCGTTAATTCCCCAGAAAACGCTTTTTTCAATAATGATTGTTTCAGTTCGGCAAGCGCCGTAAGTTTTTTCCGATAAATTGATTCAAGATTATTTTTATGTTGGAGCAAGTTGTTGAGATGAATTACTACAACGTCTTGCTCAGTTAATTTTTCTGGAAAAGATATAGTAACTTCTCTAATTTCATTTAGGTGCAAATTTGGAACGCCCACTCCTTTTAGGCGTTTATTGAATTGCCTCTTTGCAGAAGGCGAATTTATAAAATGCCAAAGAAAGCGCGGATGAATTAGTTTGGATGGCCGTAACAATGCTAAACTGACATAAATATCAAAAGCTACATCCCTATCAACAATGGCTGCTACACCAGTAGTGCCATTCTTTGCTAACAGAATATCGTTTACTTTAGGAGACAATCTTTTTTGCATGTTAATATGCTGACGTTCATCGAGATACTTTATATTTTCCCAATCTATTAAACCGCTGGTCACATTTTTTGACGATAAGAATATATATCCCTCATCAAAATATTTCGGAGTTTGGTGTGTGCCATCAGTTATCCTCCCTTCGCATATTTCGCTGAGCTTTTTTTCTACCCAACCTTCACCTTTCTGGGTGAAAACAATATTCAAGTGGCTTTCAATTAACTCTCTAGCATTGGCGAGGTTCTTTTGAGTATTGGCAATCGCTTTATCAATCCCCTCAAACGCTTCATCAAGAATGGCGACAATGTGTTTTTGTTCGGGGAGTGGTGGGAGGGGTACCTGATATTCCTCTATAAATTCTTTCGGGACACGTTTATGCCCGACAGCCCCTTTCATTACCCGCTCCCCTGCTTTTCTGAAGCTATTTTGGGATAAGTAATAAAATAGATACTCTGGGTTAATATCTCCTCTCGACCGAAAAACAATGTATTCACTAGAGCCAAATCCAATGCCATTTGTTAAATTTCGGGCTACTCCTAACTTACCGTTCTCAAAGCAAGGAGTGATCTTTGCCAATAACACATCACCATCGGAAAAATATGTATAACTACCCGCAACCGCGCTCAATGGTTTTTCATCATTCAAAGATAAATCTTTTTGCAGTACACCCAAACCATTCATAGGAACAAATGAAACAAGATCGTCGTCAGCAAGCTTTTGTTTGGCCTCCTTTTTAGGGGGTTTAATCTGGCAAACTTCACCCAGCTTTGCAGTTCTCCAACTTTCCCTCACAACATCCTCCGAACACCTTCAAGAATTTTCGCACTTTCCGTATCAAGCCCTGCTATCTCAGCAATAATCTCTTTCGGCTCACGCAGTGGTGCTTCCTCCGCTTTGTTGGGGTTTTTCACGGAGAGGTCAAAAGTCTCTGGATCAATATCAGATAGATCGATAGACCACGATTTACCCGAGTCGGCAAAGCTCGCTTGCAACGCTACAAACTCTTTCAAGTCATTATCATTCAGGGCGTTGGTTTTGCCCAGACTACGCCCCGGATCAAGCTGGTAGTACCAGACCTTTCTTGTCGGTGCCCCTTTTCCAAAAAACAGCACCACGGTTTTTACCCCCGCACCCAAAAAAGTCTTGGCTGGGCAGTCCAGCACGGTGTGCAGATTACAGCTTTCCAATAGCTCTTTTCGCAGTGCTGTTGCTGCATTATCAGAGTTCGATAAGAACGTGTTCTTTATTACAACTGCTCCACGTCCTCCTGCTTTCAGGTACTTGATAAAATGCTGCAAAAACAAGAAAGCTGTTTCTCCGGTTTTAATCGGGAAATTTTGTTGTACTTCCTTGCGCTCTTTGCCACCAAAGGGCGGATTGGCAAGGATCACATCAAAACGGTCTTTCTCCTGAATGTCGGCAAGGTTCTCTGATAGCGAATTGGTATGGGTGATGTTTGGCGTATCGATCCCGTGCAGGATCATGTTCATGATGGCAATGATGTAGGCTAGACTCTTTTTTTCCTTGCCGTAAAACGTCTTTGTTTGGAGTGTTTTTAACTGGCTGGTAGTCAATTTTCCTTTGCGTAGATAGTCATGGGATTCACATAGAAATCCGGCGGAACCTACCGCACCATCATAAATACGTTCACCAATCCTGGGTTTTATCACTTGAACCATGGCACGGATTAACGGACGCGGTGTGTAATATTCCCCGCCATTACGCCCTGCATTACCCATATTCTTAATCTTGGCTTCATAGAGGTGGGAAAGCTCATGCTTTTCTTTTTGTGAACGAAAACGCAGGGCGTCCATATATTCCAGAGCATCGCGTAGGGAGTAGCCACTCTGAAACTTGTTTTTAATCTCTCCGAATATTTCCCCAATCTTATATTCGATCGTATCGGAGCTGGTTGCGCGCTGCTTGAAACCTTTCAAGTAGGGAAAAAGTTCATCATTCACATAATCAATAAGATCATCGCCAGTCAACGCTGCATCGTGATCAAATGAGCCATCCTGCTTTTTTGGGGCAGCCCAACTCGACCAATGATGTTGCTTATCAATGATGAACTCATAGGGTTTACCGACCAGTTCGGCTTCCATGGCACGCTCTTGTTCCAAGTCATCTAAATATTTCAGGAACAGCATCCACGAGGTCTGCTCAGTGTAATCAAGCTCGGTTGTGCAGCCCGCTTCCTGCCGAAGGACATCATCTATGCTTTTAAATGCTTGCTCAAACATTTTTTACCCATACTTTTTTCATCGGATGATATTGCTCTGAGTGTTTTCCTGCATGATAAGCCAAAGCAATACCTTTATTGCTCTCATTTGACAGTCTGCTGCTCTTCTTCGCTGTCAGGGAACAGTTCTTTTTTCGAAACCAAACAGTTTCATATCATCAATTCGCATGGGGTACAAAATACCGTCAAGGTGATCGACCTCGTGTTGCACCACGCGTGCATGAAAGTCGCTGGCTTGACGTTCTATTGCTTGCCCATATTGATCATAACCACGATAGCCAATATGCGTGCAGCGCTCAACCGCACCACGCATACCTGGCACACTCAAACACCCTTCCCAGCCAAGCTCATCTTCATCGCTAAGAAATTCAATCTCTGGGTTAATTAATACCGTCATGGGCACTTCTTCAGCATCCGGATAACGCGGATTCTTTTCAACACCGAATATTACCAAGCGCTTATTAATGCCAATTTGCGGTGCAGCAAGCCCGGCACCACTGTATGCGGCCATGGTGTCAAACATATCAGTAATCAGCTGGTGTAATTCATCACTATCAAACTCTGTGACAGGAGACGACACTTCCAGCAAGCTTGGTGTACCCATACGCAACACCTCTCGTACCGCCATAATAGGTAAAACTCCTCGAAGTGAAATGCAAACTGTAATAATATGTTATTTGCCAAGTTTTTGCCGTACCAAGGTCTATTGATGAAAAGTCTGTTCGCACTATTTGCATTCGCCCTACTGAGCACACCTGCTTATGCCAATGAACGTTGGTATCAGATAGAACTATTCATTTTTGCCAATAACAGCGTGCAGGGTCTGATTGGCGAACGATGGCGGCACCCTGTAGCAACCGTAAAAGCAACAGCGCCAACATTGGAAAAAAGGATGCAGGATGGTCGCTATTTTTTTGAATCAGTAAAGCAAGGCGATAAACAGCTACCGGATATCGTCGCAAAAATGAAAAAGCATTGGCAATATCGACCGCTACTTTACAGTTCCTGGCGCCAAGGGTTTACCACTGATGCCGCAGCAATACCGGTTTATTTAAGCAATAACACTGTTATTAAAAAATCAGGCGCAGTGTCAACGAGTCACTTTGGTGACAGTTTTAGCAATGAAGCGCTTAATAATAGCGGGCCGGTACTGCAACTTAGTGGAACTGCCGCAATAACACTGAGGCGTTACTTGCATCTGGAATTAAAATTAAACTATAACCGCCTGTTGAATAACCAGGATAAGGAACAAGTACGCGCTATTTACCAATCACTAGAGACTGATTATCTCAGTTTTAGTATTGACGAATCACGACGTATGCGCAGTAAGCAAGCGCACTATTTTGATCACCCTGCTTTTGGCGTCATTGCGCTGATTACGCCGATTGAAAAAAATAGTAGCGCCAATGAACAGCAGCTAAAAATCGAAACACTGTCTGCTACAGATGAGAAACCTGTAGCCACCACGCCACGACCTGAACAACGTGAAGAAGTACTTAATAATCCTGTAAGGATCTCAGTACTACAATAAGGGCAATATACCAGCCAGAAGTTGGCGTAGCTGCTGAGTACCAAGCTGCATATATTTTTCAATTTCTTTCATGTCAATAATCGTCTCAGTAGGACGTGAAGAAGCACTTGATGACCCCGCAGGGATCTCAGTGCGACCTGAACAACGTGAAGAAGTACTTAATGACCCTGTAAGGATCTCAGTACGACCTGCTGCCCAATTGACGACAAAGGCACAGGTAGCGTAATCCAGCTCCAGCTCGCGCGCCAGTGCTGCTTCAGGCATGGCGGTCATACCAACCATGGTGCAACCGTCACGCTCTAATCTATTCACTTCAGCTGCTGTTTCTAAGCGTGGCCCCGCGGTCACGCCATAAACACCTTCTGGCACTACACTTATCGCAACATTTTCAGCCGCAGTGATGAGTGCCTCACGTAAATGTTGCGAATAAGGGTAGCTAAAATCGATGTGCTTAACACCGCTATCTCTGCCATCAAAATAGCTGCTTTCACGTCGATAAGTGTAATCAATTAACTGGTCGGGCACGGCCAGCTTACCCGGTGCCATATCTTCTCGAATACCACCCACTGCTGCCGCAGCAATAATGTTTTTGACACCCAGCTCTTTAAACGCCCAAATGTTTGCCCGATAATTAATTTTATGTGGTGGAATAGTATGGCCATAACCATGTCGAGCCAAAAAAATCGCCTCGCAACCATTGAGTATGCCCGTTATAAGCGGCCCCGATGGCTCACCAAATGGCGTTTGCACCATTTGGCGTTTGGTGATTTTAAGGTTCTCCAGCTTGGTTAAGCCACTACCACCGATAATACCTAAACGATTCATTATTATTTCACTGTCCTTTCACTGCATAAATGCCATTAGCATTACGTAAATAGCCTTTGTAATCCATACCAAAACCAAAGACATAACGGTCTGGTACCGTTAAACCAATATAGTCTACGGTTAAATTGGCCTTGCGATCATGCCGCTTATCAAGCAGCACTGCTGTCTGAACTTCCCTGGCACCAGTCGCCAGGCAATAGTCACGAATAGCCGTTAAAGTATGCCCTTCATCAAAAATATCATCTAATAATAAAACCATTCTGTCTTTGATAGGCATAGAGGGCCGCGCCATCCAATGCAAAGAGCCTCCCTCTGTTTTGTCTCGATAACGTGTTGCATGAACATAATCAAGCTGTAGGGGGAAATCTAAGCGTGGTAATAATTGGCCAGACAATACCAAGCCACCTTTAAGTAAAGAAATCACTACGGGGTTGCTGCCAGCAAGCTTGTTATTAATTTCGCTTGCCATACGTGTCATCGCCCCATCGATTTTTACATACGGATAGATTAAATCTGCTTCATCCATAATACGATTTATTTCTTTCATACTAGGCTTCATCGTACGACGTCTCGCTGGAATTATGCTTGGTCTGCGGTGCACCAATGCGACCTATGCCTGGCAACTCAATAGCAAAATCAAAGAAATCAAGCTCAACATTAAGCCCAAGTAGATTCAGCTCAAGACCTTCTTCTATTCCAGTAGACACGCTAAGCAAGCCCCACAAACTAAACTGAACACCACCACTGGCGGAGCGCGAAACTATTTCATTAAGTTCACGGTAATCCTTACCAATCGCTGTCGAAGGAAGGTCGAGTTTTAATTCGGGTACCTGGCGACCAATAAATGCGGTAAACGTATTACTGTTTGGGCCAGGCCAAGTTGTATAGTCATCACGAAAAGGATAATCACTAATCGCCTGCTCGACCTGGCCAATTAATTCTTGCGCCTGTTGGCCGCGAATATCAACCAGAATCGTTGGCTCGTTACCGTACCATGGCACGTCATGATCACCTTGATGAATCATTAAAACCTCTTTGTTATGATATTTAGCCCAACCAAAAATTTCATAACGCGTGAATTCATTATCACCCGGGTGTTTTAACGCAAGCCAGGTGTGTACTGCGATAAATTTTTTTAAGCCCCAAGTACGTGCCGCATAAATCTGGATGGCTGTATCATCGATATTGATGGGGACGTGACTGATTTTTTTAGTATTACTGTCTGCGTATAGATTACCCGTAAACGCTACAACAATTGGCAGTATAAATAACAAACTAATTAGTATAAGAATTTTTTTGACACCGTACTCCTCAATAAAATCCGTGTTTCATGACACACTAGAAGTTCCTTAACTAAACACAATCGTCTTACAGCCACTTACTAAAACACGGTGATTACAATGTGCTTCTAATGCCCTAATCAAGACAAGGCGCTCAACATCACGTCCCTTGCGAATCAAATCCTCGCGTGATTCACGATGACTAATTCGGGCAATATCTTGCTCTATAATAGGGCCTTCATCCAGGTCAGAAGTCACATAATGACTGGTTGCGCCAATTATTTTAACGCCACGTTCATAAGCCTGTTTGTAGGGGTCACTACCAATAAATGCGGGTAGAAATGAATGATGAATATTGATTATCTGGTTTTTATATCGTTGGACAAACTCAGGTGACAATACCTGCATATACCTCGCTAACACCACGGTGTCGATATTATGACTATCAAGCAACTCACATTCTTTGTTTTCTTGCTCTAGCTTCATTTCGCGGTTCATTGGAAAAACCCGAAATGCAATGCCGTGTTGAGTAGCAATATCAGATAAATCATTATGATTTGAAATGATCAAAGGGATTTCTACAGCAAGCTCCCCTGCCTGGTGACGCCATAAAATTTCGCGTAAACAATGATCATATTTCGAAACAAAAATTGCTATACGTAATTTCTTGTCTTTATCTCTAATTTTCCACGTTGCATTACAATCTTTTACCAACACTGAAAATGCGCTTTCAAGTTTAGTTAACGTATATTGCGGCTCTGTGACACTCCACTCGATTCGAATAAAAAAATGACTCTCGCCACCGTCTAAATGGCTGTTTACATGCTCATCCAGACTATGGATATTGCCACCATGCTCATAAACAAAACTGGATAGTTGAGCAACCAACCCGGGCTTGTCTAAACAGGAAAACAGTAGAATTAAACGCATTATCTCACTTAATTATTACGTGCATTACGTGCAATGATTAACTAAGCTTAATCAAGTCTGTTGACGTGCAAAATAACGCCGTCAACATCGGTCACTTTCACTTTAGTTCCTGCCTCGCAGTCATCCCCTTGTATTTTCCATGTTGAATCATCGACGGTGACTTTGCCACTGCCATTGATAATCGGTTCATCTAAGGTGAACACACGACCGACATACTGTGCACTACGGCGATTAAGCGTGGGATGATCCGTTTCCGTTGGCTTGTTTTTTAAGCGCATACGCCAGACCACAATAGTTGCTACTGACAACACTGCAAAAATTATCCATTGAATCGAGGGTGCCATATCAGGAATGAAGAATAATATAACGCCAACAATGGCAGCAGAGATTCCCATCCATAAAAAGAAGGCACCCGGCGCCAAAGCTTCAATGATTAACAGCGCAACAGCGAATATCCACCAGTGCCAAAAATCTACCTGTTCAAGCATTGTTTTTATCCTGTTGTTTCGACATCGCTGACTTGGCCAATTCAGTGATACCACCAATGGCGCCAATCACGCTCGATGCTTCAAGTGGCATAAACACCAGTTTCTGGTTCGGTGCACTAGCGATTTTCTCCAAGGCGCCGATGTAGTTGTTGGCAACAAAATAGTTGATCGCATTGATATCACCCGCCTCAATCGCATTAGACACCATGGTCGTTGCCTTGGCTTCGGCTTCAGCAGAACGCTCACGTGCTTCGGCATCACGAAAGGCGGCTTCTTTACGCCCTTCAGCCTCAAGAATCGTTGCGCGCTTCTCACCATCGGCTTTCAGAATTTCAGACTGTTTAATGCCCTCTGCTTCAAGGATTGTCGCACGCTTTTCTCGCTCCGCCTTCATTTGCCGTGACAAGGCCTCCACAAGATCGCGCGGTGGTTGAATATCCTTAATCTCAATACGCGTGACCTTGACACCCCAGGGTGTGGTGGCATCATCAACAACGCCTAATAATCGCGCATTAATCTTGTCACGTTGTGATAACAGTTCATCAAGATCCATGGATCCCATGACGGTACGAATATTGGTCATGGTCAGGTTTAAAATCGCACGTTGCAGGTTATTGACTTCATACGCTGCTTTAGCGGCGTCCAGTATTTGAAAGAAAACGATGCCGTCGGCACTGATCATGGCGTTATCTTTAGTGATCACCTCCTGCGACTGTACATCAAGCACTGTCTCCATCATGTTCATCTTGGCGCCAATCTTATCGATAAACGGCACAATAAAATGCAGCCCCGGCTCCAATGTCCTGGTATAACGACCAAAGCGCTCAACGGTATACTCCATGCCTTGTCTGACAGACTTAACGCCAGCAAATAAAATCACCACCGCCAATATGACAATAGCAATGACAAATGACTCTAGTCCTATATTCATCTCAACACCTACCTTGTTGTTGTGTTAACAATAATTTCTTTATTATTTAATAGCTTAACTTTCTTTATTCAAGCTTTACTGGAACTTTTATAGCCGATTGCCAGCGCGATACCACTGAGTACCAACACACATGACAGCATAAACCGAGCTGAAATAGGTTCATCGATAAATGATACACCACCCACTGCTGCAAGTACCGGCACACTTAACTGCACTAAGGCAGCACGCACCGTAGTCATATAGGGCAATACTGCATACCAAATAGCATAGCCTGCACCTGAAGCAATCACACCCGACACCAAAGCCAGTGCCACGCCTTGCCACGATAAATGCTCGAACTCAAGCAAGAATAAACACGGAAGAATCACCATCCCTGTCGCCAATACGAAATTACCTGCTGTCGCCAACAAGGGCTGCGTCTCGCCACGGCCACGTAAGGTATACCCAGCCCACGCAACACCTGCAATCACCATGAGTGATAGCCCCAACAGTGACGGCGCGCTAGCACCTGGCGTAACCAGCACAACAAACCCCACTATCGCCAGCAACCACCCCAGCCACTCGATAATACTCGGGCGTTCACCTTGGTACAGTGCCGCCAATACCATTGTTAACTGTACTGTGGAGAAAAGAATTAAGGCGCCTATCCCTGCATCAAGCGTGATATAGGCAAAAGAAAAACCGAGCACATAAATCGCAAGAAAGACCGATGCGCGCCATTCACCAGCACGCAGCACCCATTTTATAGAACGGCTTTCAGAACGATTCAGGAAAGAAACAATCAACAATAAAGCGCCAGCACCCGATGCCAAACGCAACACAGAAAAGCCAGCTGGATCTGTAGCGTAAGCGTCCAGAGCCAAACGGCACAGTACCGAATTCGCTGCAAACGCAATCAACGCGACTGCTGTTAGTAAAAATACTCTGCTACTAGCCACATAGCTAGTATACGTATCTAAACAAAAAAATCAGCCACATGTTCAACGTATCCGTACATTAATATGCGTCTATATAGCGCTTTAAGGGGAGACACCTGATGTAGCGACTTCAGTTATATTAAGAGTATTTTGCCATCAAGCATGGTGAAAATATCTTAGTGCATAAGGTTTATTGACAGATAGACAGATAAATTTATCTATCTATTAGATAGAGTTATTAATGTGATTTCTTATTAACTTTAATGGGGGGAAACAGTTGAACAAACTAAGCACTGATACGGCGGACGCTGACAACGTTGGATAGTTGCGAGATTTTAGCCAGGACGCGACTGAGGTCGTCGATATTATTAATTTCGATAGTTAAACGCATTTTTGCTTGATTGCTATTTTTGTCTGACAAGGTATTGGCGGCAATTAAATTAACTCGGTTATTGGCAAAGACTGAGGTCACATCGTGCAGTAGCCCCTGACGGTCGTAGGCCATCACTTCTATATCAACACTGTAGTCTTTATATTCCTGGTCTGGATCAAGACCCCATGACACTTCGATTAAACGCTGTTGTGATTCGGCACTCAAGCGCAGATAGTTTTTACAATCACGCCTATGGATACTGACACCAACGCCACGGGTGATATAACCACCGATTGGTTCTCTGGGTATGGGTTTGCAACAGCGTGCCAGATGGGTCATTAAGTTACCGACACCCTGAACATTAATGTCCCCTGTTTCACGTAATTTAGGTGGCGCAGTTGGCTTTGCAAGTTCAAGGGAAGTCTCAACGGTTTTTCGCTTTAATAATCGTTCTGCTGTTCGTACGATCTGCCCCAACTTGATTTCATTACGCCCCACTGCGGCATAAAAACTATCGACCTTAGTACAATTAAACTGCTCGGCTAGTTTTTGCGTGTTAACTTGATCTAAACCGAGTCGATCCAATTCTCGCTCGACTGATTGTTTGCCTGCTGCAAGATTTTGCTCAAAATCTTGCAGGCGTAACCAATGTTGAATTTTACTGCGCGCGCGCGCCGTCTTAACATAACCTTGGTGCGGGTTTAACCAATCACGACTGGGGCCGCCACGCTTGACCGTTAAAATCTCAACATAGTCTCCCGTCGCCAAGGTATGTGTCAGAGGTACCATGTGTTGATTCACTTTGGCACCACGACAACGGTGGCCGACTTCAGTATGGATGTGATAAGCAAAATCAACCGGGGTCGCGCCAAGCTCTAAATCAACAATCTTGCCCTGAGGAGTAATAACATAGACACGATCAATATGGATTTCTGATTTAAAGCGATCGACAAAATCACTGGCATCGGAAACTTCTTCTTTCCATTCGAGCAATTGCCGCATCCATTGTAATTTATCTTCGAAGGCACCGTCATGTGCAGCACCTTCTTTATAGGCCCAATGTGAGGCCACGCCATGTTCAGCGTGGGCATGCATATCATGAGTACGAATCTGTACTTCAACTGTGTGCCCTTCAGGCCCGATTACGGCGGTATGCAATGATTGGTAATTATTTTCTTTGGGTGTGGCAATATAGTCATCAAATTCGCCACGGATATAGTTCCATTCGGCATGCACAATACCGAGCACGGTATAGCATTGCGCCATATCCTTCACTAAAACTCGCACTCCTAATACATCGTAGAGCTCGTGATAATCGAGATTCTTGCGTTGCATTTTTTTCCAAATGCTATAGATATGTTTGGGTCGTGCAACGATGTTTGCGGTAATGTTGGCCTCTTGCAATCGCCCTTCTAAATGCTGCTTAAACGAATCAAGATAGTCTTGCCGCTCAACACGACGCATCTCCAGCATTTTTGCAATACGTTTGTAGGTGTCTGGTTCAAGATAGCGAAATGAGAGGTCTTCAAGCTCCCATTTTAATTGCCAAATACCCAGCCGGTTGGCTAGGGGAGCAAAAATATCCAAGGTTTCTCTGGCAATACGTTTTTGTTTTTGTGGGCGCAGACAGGACAGTGTTCGCATATTATGCAAACGATCAGCCAGCTTGATTAATACCACGCGCACATCTTCGGCCATGGCCAACAACATTTTACGCAGGCTTTCTGCTTGTGCATGCTCTTTGAGCATGGCGGGATCGTGACCAGGTAAGGAATCGATAACATCCATCTTGGTCACACCATCGACCAAACTGGCAATGGTGGCGCCGAACTGCGTTTTAATATCTTTCAGGGTGGTGCTGGTATCTTCAGCAACATCGTGCAATAAGGCGGCAGCTATCGCCTCATGATCTATGCGAAGACTAACCAGGATATTGGCGGCAGCAAGTACATGCTGAAAGTAGGGTTCACCCGATGCACGGGTTTGGTCACTGTGGGCGTGTTGCGCCAGATCACTGGCGCGACGAATAATATCGATTTCCTGCGGGCTGTATTCAGCTGCCAAACTGTGCAACCACGTCTCGACATCAAGGCCGCTATCACTACTTTCTATTGGGTGTATTTCGGCTGCCTGTACCACATTAAAAACATCGCATAAGGTATCTTATGACAACAATAACATCGCGTTTTACTGATTGCGACAATTAATTGTCATTGAAACGTATACGTGTTGGCTCAGCTTGGTTCAGTGAAAATACTTGCCAATGAATTTTGGCAATGACGTGGTTATCTTTAATAACAAGTATTTTTCAAACATTACACCGACACCATGATGTCGATCTAATATCCGTAAATCGCATTTATTTATCTAATTACAGGTGAAATAAGTCATCTATTCGCAAGAATAAATCCTTAATTAATGCCCTTTAGATTAACATACATAACTAAATTTATCTGATAAATTAACTCACCATTGCACTAATCACTTTATCTTCTAGCTCTATACGGTCAGCCAATGTTTCACCTAAATTAGATAAATCTGTTTTTAGGTTGGCAAGCTTATCATCGTCATGAATTATCTCGGGATGATCATATTTATCGTTAAATTTGAGAATACTATCCGTGCATTGAGAAATGCGCGGAAAGGCTTTTTCTGCAACATCGAGAACTGCTCTACGGCGCTCTCGTTTTTCATCAAAGTATTGGTATAACTTAAAGTGAGCAGTGGCAGTATAATCAATCAGTGATTCGCAAAACCGCTGTAATAATGCAGGGACTGTTGTATCACCAACCTGCGGTGGGTGCACTGCGATTTCATTATATAAAGAGAGTAGTTGAGTACGGGTTATAACAAGAGCATCAATAGAGCTATGTGTCACCAAACGGCGTTCGTTTTCCATTAGCAGTACCTTTATTGTTATTACAACTGTTTACTGCGGGTCATGATGAGCGCGTCAAATTCTTGCCGGAATCGCTCTTCCTCCCACCCTTGATACGTACTAATACAATTGTCGTGCCAACTTTAAACTACGTTATTGAAAAGCAGCAGAATTTGGCTTTATGTCGAATAATCCGCAAGCAAGGTGATAAACTCAGTTTCATTCAGCACCTTGATACCCAATTCTTTGGCTCTGCGGAGCTTAGAACCTGCCTTGTCTCCTGTCACAACAACGGTTGTTTTAGCAGAAACACTGCCACTCACTTTGGCTCCTAATCTTTGTAACTGTTGTTTGGCTACATCACGCGACATCGTCGATAAATTGCCTGTCAGTACATACACCTCACCCGATAAGGGTAACCCGGTATTATTGACACTCACCACAACATCTGGCCATGTTAAGCCTACACCGATAAGCTGTTGTATGACATCACGATTACGTCCGTCATTAAAAAAATCGCGTATATGCTTAGCAACGACAGGGCCAACGTCAGATACCTCAATCAAGGCATCAAAATCAGCCTTCATTATCACGTCCAATGAACCAAAATGATTAGCTAAACTCTGTGCAGTGGTAATGCCCACCTCACGAATACCCAAAGCGAAGAGAAAACGAGGCAGAGTTGTTGCCTTGCTCTTTGCTAGAGCTGTCAGGACATTATCTGCTGACTTTTCAGCCATACGCTCTAAACCACTCAGCACTTCACGCTTAAGCTGATACAAATCGGCTACTGTGCTCACTTGGTCTTGACCAATCAATTGCTCAATCAGTTTTGAGCCCAGACCCTCAATATCCATGGCTTGGCGTGAGACAAAATGTTTAAATTGCTCTTTTCGTTGTGCATGACAAATTAAACCGCCACTACAACGTGCCCTCGGGATACTACCGCTAATGGTCTTTTCTTTCGTCACTTTTGACTGGCAAACAGGACAACAATCGGGCATTACAAACACTGTCGTATCTTTTGGCCGTTGATTTAGTACGACACTGACAACTTCAGGAATGACATCTCCTGCACGCCGTACAATAACCGTATCTCCCACACGGACATCTTTGCGTAATACCTCAGACTCGTTATGCAGACTGGCATTTGTCACCGTAACGCCACCAACAAATACCGGTTCTAAACGTGCTACCGGTGTCAATATACCGGTACGGCCAACCTGAATATCAATACCAATAATTTTACTTAACTCTTCCTGTGCAGGAAATTTATGTGCAATAGCCCAACGCGGTTCACGCGAGATAGCACCCAATGTCTGCTGTTGCGATACATCATTTACTTTATATACGACACCATCAATGTCATGTGGCAAATTATTACGCTTAGCAAGTATATCTTGATAAAACGCAAGGCAAGGTGTCATATCGTCAAACAACTGCATCTCATTTTGTACTGGCAAACCCCAGCCTCGAAGCACCTGTAAAAGTTGATAATGCCCTTGCGGCCACGTACCTTTGTGACTTTGTTCAACTATACCCACCGCATAACAATAAAATGATAAGGGGCGCTGTGCCGTAATCCTTGGGTCTAGCTGGCGAAGACTTCCTGCCGCCGCGTTACGTGGATTAACAAAGTGCTTTTCATTTTTTTTGTCTTGCAGCTTATTAAGTTTAGCGAAACCTACTTTAGTCATAAATATTTCGCCGCGAACTTCCAACCGTTCAGGGAAATCACTGCCGCGTAATAGTAAGGGTATTGCATCAATCGTTCTTACATTATGGGTAACATCTTCACCCGTTGTGCCATCACCACGTGTTGCCGCACGCATTAATTTACCCTTTTCATACAATAAACTAATGGCTAAGCCGTCGAGCTTGGCTTCAGCAACGTATTCAATTTTATCACTATGTAATCGATCACGAATACGTTGATCAAAACTCCTTACTTCATCATCAGTAAAGGCATTGCCAAGCGACAACATTGGCTGCTCGTGTTTGATTTGGCAAAAAGCGCTAAGCGGCGTTGCACCAACACGCTGAGTGGGTGAACTCGTTACGATTAGATTTGGGTGTTCTTCTTCAAGCTGATACAGCTCCCTCATTAGGCGATCATATTCAGCATCTGGCACTTGTGGATCGTCAAGCGTGTAATAACGATAGTTATGGTCATTAATTTTTTCGCGTAGCGTGTTGACTCGCTTGGTGATTTTAGGGTCTACGCTCATAAGAGGAAAACAAAGAAGGCAAGAGACAAAAAATATCGCAAGAGATTACAAGAATCAGAGCTTAAGCTGGCCTTGCTGTGACACGCCCTTAGAGGACATCTTCCGTCGGCTGTAAAAACGATGGATAGACTCTTTAATCAAATTGACGCCTTGGGTCGTCAATGTACTACGCTGGCTATCACGTAGCTCACCGCCCAAACGTCGCGCCAATATCTGGCCCGTATCAAACAGACCCTCAAATGTCTGTACAGTATTATTCTGACCCGGCAACAGCATAAATAACGTAATACCACTTGTCTTTATGCTATCCATAGCCTTCAAATCAAAAGTACCAGGTTTCATCATATTGGCTACACTAAATCGAATGGGTCTGTCATCTTGCTCAGCGTCATAAAAATGAAAGATATCGCGGTCACCGTGCTGTAAGCCAAGTTGATTAAACACTTCCAGTAATTGATCGCCATGAAATTCACGGCCTGCTTTGGCAACAACATGAACACTGATAACCATTTCAGGGTCTTCGCCTAGTGTCGATTTTGTTATCGTTTTAACTTGTAACGCTTGTAGTTCGCTAACAGTCGATGAATGATCCGTACTAGGTTTACTATCTAGGCCACTGGTTTCATCATGCTCACGCATTAATTGACCCAGTTGGTTGAGTTCTTCATCAACGCAATCGTCTATCACTTTTGCGCCAAGTTCAGGCGTGTCAGCATGTCTTTGAGATTCAAATTTGTCCTCTCTCGAGGGGGAGTGCGTTGCTGTTAGCTGATCTAGCTCCGATACCGCTTTTTCAACCAATGTCTCATCATCAGTATCAATTTGTTCCCAACGCACATCGTCATGGCCAAAACTCGTCTCATCTTCAATATGGCGTCGATACCAAAGATAAGCGCCAACGAAGATTAGAGCCAACCCCAAGACACACAAGATAATGGTCGTTAACATGTCAGAGCACCTCTACCCTGCTGCACGACTATCCGTCATGGCAACTGCCGCATCAATATCAACAGCGACTAAACGTGACACACCTGGCTCATTCATCGTAACACCAAGTAATTGATCGGCAAGTTCCATAGTAATTTTGTTATGGCTAACAAAAATAAACTGTACACGCTTCGACATCTCGCGGACAAGTTCACAAAAACGGCCTACATTCGCATCATCAAGCGGCGCATCAACCTCGTCGAGCATACAGAATGGCGCTGGCGTCAAGTCAAATATGGCAAACACCATCGCTACTGCTGTCAATGCTTTTTCACCACCTGAAAGTAATTGGATAGTGCTATTACGCTTGCCCGGTGGACGTGCCATAACGGTAATACCCGTATCAAGTAAATCGGTTCCGGTCATTTCAAGATACGCTTCGCCACCACCAAAGAGACGCGGAAATTTTTCTTTAATACCACTGTTGACCTTGTCAAAAGTCTCTTTAAAACGCAGGCGGGTTTCACCATCAATCTTACCAATAGCTTCTTCTAACGTTGCCATCGCTTCGGTAAGGTCGTCAAACTGTGCATCAAGATAGGCCTTTCGCTCAGCCTCTGATTTATATTCATCAATAGCCGCCAGATTAACGGGTTCCAAGCGCCGTATTTTGATATCAATTTTTTCGAGACGCTGCTGCCAAATTTGATCCTCTGCATCTTCAGGCAGGTTCTCAACCACCGCTGCAACTTTGTAGCCACCTTCTTCGACCTGTTCAACGATGGTGTCAGAACGTACTTTTAGCTCACCCATGTGGACACGCGCAGACTCCAACCGTAGGCGCACCTTTTCGATTTTTCCATCGCTTTCATGACGCCGCTTATCAAGTGACATCAATTCATTATCAAGCGCTGCTACCGTATCGCGCGCCTGGTTAAGTGATGATTCAATTTCCAGCCGCTGTTCAAGTTTTTGTTCTAAATCAGCCACAAGCTTTTCGATAGGCTCATCGACAGTCGTTAGCACTAATTGTAATTGTTCACGCCGTGCAGTGATTGTTTGTAGCTGTTCAGTCATACGCTGCAAACTTTGCTCAGTCAAACGCAGTTGAGTACGCATTGACTCAACATTAAGTGCTAATTGGTGTTTGGCATCGCGATTGCTCTGTGACTCAGCACGTAAACTACCTAACTGTGAGACATGGCCATCGCGCTGTTGACTAAGGCTATTGCGATTAATATCAACCTGCTCAGTCTCGCCCGTCACATCACGTAGACGTAACTGTACATTAGCTAATTCATTTTCTGTGGTTTCCAAGCCTGAATGCACTTCTATAAGTTGACTTTGCATCTTCTCAAATCGTGAACGACGCTGTGTAAGATAGGCTTTTTTAGCACTCAGCTGCTCACGCAGTGCTGCATGTTTAGAAGACACTTCGGCCAGTTCTGCTTGCAGTAATTCTCTGGCTTTTTCGGTACCGCCAATCTCTTCGGCAAGTGCGGTTAATGCATTTTTTTGCGTATCTATCGCCTCATCTAAAGATGATGATTGAACCTGTAGGTGTTGAATAATTTTTTCGCGAGCAATGACTCCAGCCGCCTCATTGCTCGATTTAAGCACACGTACCCACGATGTACTGAACCAAACACCAGCTTGTGTTACCACCGACTCGCCTTCTGCCAACTTGGCGCGAATCGACAAGGCTTCGTCAATAGTGTGGCAAATATAAACGCGTGCCAATATGTTTACTATGGCTTCAGGCGCTCTCACTTTTGCCGCCATCGTCGCCAGATCGTCAAATGCCGGATTATTTAATGAGGATGCATCGCGCGCCGTTGATGCGACACCAGCCAAACTCAACAATTCGAGTTCGCCTTGTTCAAGCTTGTCTAATACTTGTGCATGTACGTTTAAGTCATCCACACACACGGCTTGCAAATGAAAATCGAGCACTGACTCAACCGCTTGTTCCCAACCTTCGTCAACTTCAACAATATTAGCCAAGCGTTTAGCTTGCGTAAGACCACTTTGCGCCAGCCAGTCACTTACTTGTTCTTGTTGGCCTCCGAGTGCGGCTTGTTGTAAACCTTGTAATGAGGCTAGTTCATGGGTTAGCTGCTGGCGTTGACCACGTTTTTGTTCCAGATCTTGCTCAACGGATGATTGTTTTTGGCGCTGCTCACTCAGCGTTTTAGCGTATTGTTCGAGGCTTACGCGTGCTGTGCCAAGCTTATCGCTAATTGCTATAGTGGTTGTTTCTAAGCCTTCTATTTCAGTTTCATCATTAGCCAAATTAATATCAGCAATCTCGCTATCAAGGCTTTCGTTTTGTTGTGTTAATTGATTGCGACGTTGCTCAAGGTGATGACCGCGCTCGCGTTCCACTTCTGCAACACGATGCTGTTCAGCCGATTTTGCTGTTAACGCATTCCACTCATCTTGCCAAACCTGCATCAAGGCTTCTAATGCCGCTAATGCAGTAATATTGTTTTGTTCACTTTCATTGAATTGTTGCAGGCGGGGTTCATTTTCAGCCAAGCTTTGCTGTAACTCGGTGACCTTAGTGTTATCTTGCCCAATATGTGCATTGGCATGAGCCCAGGCGTTATCGGCACTTTCCAGTTCAGATTGTTGCTGCGTTTTTTTCTCTTTAGCGCCGTTAATGGACTCTTCAAGGCGGGCTATATCAGCACCCAAGCCATAAAATTGTGCTTGCACGGTGTTTAAACGCGTATCGTCTTGTGTTCTCTGCTGGCGTTGTTTTTCAAGGCCGGTCTCAACATTGCGCAATTCAGCTTGGTGCTGCTCTAGCTTATTTTCATCTTCACGCAAGCTAATTTGTTGTTTATCGACATCCACTTGCAGGGTCTGCCAACGTAACACCAGCGCCTGTGCTTTCAATTCTCGCGATTCTTGTTGTAAGATTTTATATTGTTCGGCAGCTTTGGCTTGACGATCCAGTACGTCAATGCGCTTAGCAATTTCCTCACGAATGTCGTTTAAGCGACTGAGGTTTTCATGTGTATGGCGTAAGCGGGTTTCGGTTTCGCGGCGTCGCTCTTTGTATTTTGAAATACCTGCGGCTTCTTCTAATAAATGGCGCAACTCGTCGGGCTTGGCTTCAATCAGGCGTGAGATCATGCCCTGTTCAATAATGGCGTAGCTACGTGGACCCAGCCCTGTGCCCATAAAAATATCGGTGACGTCACGGCGACGGCAACGTGTACCATTGAGAAAATAGGTCGATTGGCTTTCTCGCGTCAACAAACGCCTTATCGAAATTTCACTATACGAGGCATACTGCCCACCGGCACCGCCATCGCTATTATCAAAGATCAGCTCAACCGATGCTTGGCCAACGGGTTTACGGGTGTTCGATCCGTTAAAAATAACATCGGTCATCGATTCGCCGCGTAGGTGTTTGGCTGAGCTTTCGCCCATCACCCAACGTACGGCATCGATAATATTGGATTTCCCACAGCCGTTAGGGCCAACCACACCGACGAGGTCGCCGGGCATGGCAACGCTGGTGGGATCAACGAAGGATTTAAATCCAGCAAGTTTAATTTTTTTTAGGCGCATTACACTTCTATTTTATAGAGAGACCTTTGCATACCAGGCTCTGTCGTTGTCCCAACACTCTGCGCACTTGAAAGCTTCACAAACGTGCATCATTTG
>JAESQP010000158.1 GCA_016765075.1 Gammaproteobacteria bacterium | reverse complement strand
CAAAGCTTGAGCAAATGAAAAAAGAAGGCGAAGCAGGTCGCCGTAAAATTACACAATATACGCGACGTTTTACTCTTGCGTTGGCTACTTTTCAGGCCATTGGTATTTCCATTGCACTGGAAGGTATGAGTGCAGGTGGTGCGGCCGTGGTGATTGACCCGGGCTTGGCATTTCGTTTCACCGCGGTGATAACACTGGTTACTGGGACGATGTTCTTGATGTGGCTGGGCGAGCAAATGACGGAGCGCGGTATTGGTAACGGTATCTCGCTGATTATTTTTGCTGGTATTGTCGCTGGTTTACCGTCTGCCATTGGTGGCACGCTTGAGTTGGCACGTACGGGCGAGTTACACGGTGCGTTAGTGTTGATTATTATTGCATTGGCGCTGGCAGTTACCGCATTTGTTGTATTTGTCGAACGTGGTCAGCGGCGCATAACGGTTAACTACGCGAAACGCCAGCAAGGGCGCAAAATGTATGCTGGGCAGACCAGCCATTTGCCACTGAAGCTGAACATGGCGGGCGTGATACCGCCAATTTTTGCGTCAAGTATTATCTTGTTTCCAGGCACTATTGGTACCTGGGTTGGACAGACCGAAGGTATGCGTTGGTTGGGCGATATTGCTGCAGCCCTATCTCCGGGGCAGCCGCTATATGTTGGTTTTTACGCGACAGCAATTATGTTTTTCTGTTTCTTTTATACAGCGTTGACTGTTAAGCCAAAAGATATGGCAGATAACCTAAAGCGCTCAGGTGCTTTTATTGCTGGGATTCGTCCTGGTGATCAGACAGCAAAATATATTGATGGTGTGTTATCTCGCTTGACTTTGGCGGGGGCGATTTACATTACTGCGGTATGTTTGTTGCCAGAGTTTTTGATTTTGTATTGGAATGTACCGTTTTACTTTGGCGGCACATCGTTGTTGATTATTGTCATAGTTGTGATGGATTTTATGAGTCAAGTTCAGGCTCATTTGATGTCACATCAATACGATGGCCTAATGAAAAAAGCAAACCTGAAAGGCCATGGTCGCCGCGGTATTTAGTCGCCTTATGGCGGATACATACACCGCGATGGACAGGGGCGGGGTGAAGTTGGAGATAAAGAAATGAAAGTTCGAGCATCGGTTAAAAAACTATGTCGACACTGTAAGACAGTGCGACGTAAGGGCGTATTGAGAGTGGTTTGCTCTAATCCTCGCCACAAACAACGCCAAGGCTGATAGTGGCACCACCCACATGGATTGACTGATTTTGATTGATTGGTTATAATATTCGGTTTCAATTTGTATGCTTACACCCTCAGCATTTTTAGGTTGCGGGGACAGGAGATAGTTTGTGGCACGTATCGTTGGGGTTAATGTCCCTGATCATAAGCACGCTGAGATTGCACTAACTGCAATCTATGGTGTTGGCCGTAATCGGGCCAGAAAATTGTGTGATGCCAGTGGCGTTAACCCTGCGTCCAAGGTTAAAGAATTGACAGAAGCGCAGCTTGAATTGCTTCGTAGTGAAATTGGCAAGCTTCGCGTCGAAGGTGATCTCCGTCGTGAAATTTCCATGAATATCAAGCGCTTAATGGATTTAGGCTGTTATCGTGGCATTCGTCACCGTCGTGGTTTGCCGTTACGTGGGCAGCGCACAAAAACTAATGCACGTACTCGTAAGGGCCCTAGACGCCCGATTCGCAGATAGCTTTTATAAATAATTTTGGAGTTGTCGGTTCATGGCAAAGGCACCACGTTCTACTAAAAAACGCATCAAACGCGATGTGTCTGATGGCATGGCGCATATCTACGCGTCTTTTAATAACACCATCATTACCTTTACTGATCGTCAGGGCAATGCTTTGGCGTGGGCAACTGCGGGCGGCTCTGGCTTTCGTGGTTCGCGTAAAAGCACACCATTTGCTGCGCAAGATGCTGCTGAAAAGGTCTCTGCGACGGTGAAAGAATACGGCATGAAAAATGTTGATGTGTATATTAAAGGGCCTGGGCCTGGCCGCGATTCGGCTCTTCGCGCAATTAATAGTGCTGGTTTTAACATCAATAGTATCAGTGATGTTACGCCTATTCCGCATAATGGCTGCCGGCCACCGAAAAAGCGTCGCGTTTAGGCACCCGTGTATTTATTTTTAGGTATAAATTTAAGGAAGTTTTGAATGGCTCGTTACACCGGACCAACCTGTAAGTTAGCAAGGCGCGAAAAAACCGACTTGTTTTTGAAAAGTGGTATTAGATCGCTTGAATCTAAGTGTCGCGCTGATGTTATTCCTGGTCAGCATGGTGCTCGCCGTACTCGTTTGACGGATTATGCCCTACAATTACGTGAGAAGCAGAAGGTTCGTCGTTTATACGGTGTGCTAGAAAAGCAGTTTCGTAACTATTATAAAAAAGCTGATAGGCAAAAGGGCGCTACGGGTGAAAATTTATTACGGTTATTAGAGGGCCGTTTAGATAACGTTGTATATCGTATGGGTTTTGGCTCTACTCGTGCCGAATCACGCCAGCTAGTGTCGCATAAAACGATTCTTGTCAATGGCCGCTACGTTAATATTGCGTCTTACCAGGTACAGCCTGAAGATGTAATCGCGGTAACGGAGAAAGGTAAAAACCAACTTCGTATTAAATTTGCACTCGACTTGGCGACACAGCGTGGTGCGGTTGATTGGGTTGAAGTCAACTCTGACAAGATGGAAGGCGTGTTTAAGCGTATTCCTGATCGTGATGAGTTGGCAATGGAGATTAACGAAAATCTCATTGTTGAGTTGTACTCTAAATAAAGATTTTTTGGGTAGAACGATTTTTGAATTTTTCCCTATATTTTGGAAGCGAGGATAGTCCATGTCCGGTCATGTAACGACTTTTTTAAAACCACGTATTGTTGACGTTCAAATTACTGGTGCAAATAGCGCAAAAGTAACTCTTGAGCCGTTAGAGCGCGGTTTTGGCCACACTTTGGGTAATGCTCTGCGCCGTATTTTATTATCATCAATGCCTGGTGCGGCATTAACAGAAGTGGAAATTGATAATGTATTGCATGAGTACAGCACGATCGAAGGTGTGCAAGAAGATGTTATCGATATTTTGCTTAACTTAAAAGAAGTGACATTGCGTTTAGAAGATCGCGATGAAGCAGAGTTAACGTTGAAAAAGAGTGGCCCAGGCCCTGTTCTAGCTGGCGATATTGAAACCGTTAATGGTGTAGAAATAGTCAACCCTGATCATGTCATTGCAAACCTCACAGCTTCAGGCGAGTTAAGAATGAGATTGAAGGTTGAAATGGGGCGTGGTTATCAGCCATCGACTAACCGTATTGATACTGACGCAGATCGGCCTATTGGCGTTCTTCAATTGGATGCCTCGTATAGTCCGCTAAGTCGTGTTGCCTATACTGTTGAAAGTGCTCGCGTGGAACAGCGTACTGACCTTGATAAACTGATTTTAGAGCTTGAAACAAACGGTGCGATTGATCCTGAAGAAGCTATTCGTTGTGCTGCAACGATTATGCAAGGCCAGTTGTCTGCTTTTGTTAATCTTCAGGGTAGTCACGTTGAAGAACCTGAATCAACTGAAAGTGAAATAGACCCTATTTTATTGCGTCCGGTTGATGACCTCGAATTGACAGTACGCTCTGCCAATTGTTTGAAGGCCGAAAATATTTACTTTATTGGTGATTTGATTCAGAAGACAGAAGTTGAGTTGTTGAAAACACCAAACCTCGGCAAGAAGTCTTTAACTGAAATTAAAGATGTATTAGCAACGAATGAATTATCGCTAGGTATGCGGCTTGAAAACTGGCCTCCAGCTCAGCTGAGCGGTGAGATTCCAGCTAGCCCTGATACTACCACCATTTGATAACGTTTTTATTTTAGGATAAGCACGATGCGACATCGCAATATTGGCAGACAACTTAGCCGTAATACCAGTCACCGCAAGGCTACCTTGCAAAGTTTGACTAATGCTTTATTACGCCACGAGATTATTCGTACCACTGTACCCAAAGCGAAAGAACTTCGCCGTGTAGCAGAGCCGCTAATTACCCTTGGCGGCGAAGATAGCGTTCACAAGCGCCGTCTTGCGTTCAGTCGACTACGTGACAAAGAGGTGGTGAGTAAATTATTTAATGAGTTAGGTCCGCGTTATAAAGAACGCCCTGGTGGGTATTTACGAATTCTTAAGTGTGGTTTTCGCCCAGGTGATAACGCGCCGATGGCAATTGTAGAGTTGGTTGACAGGCCAATAGAAGCGGATAACGACGCCAGCGAAGATTAAAATTGGCGAAGAATAGAAAAAGCGGGCTTAAAGCCCGCTTTTTTCGTTATGGCCCAAGATAAGCCTATGTTAGCGTTATAGTACTAGTTTGTGCAGGAAGGCTTGCTGGCGCGATGATTACGTTGTTCACCGATTTTAGTCGTAATGGTTGCTGTCAAGGGCGAAAATGCAATCTCATCATAGACTAATACCCTTCGCGCCCTTTATCATAGGCGTTGGCACAAAACCTTGACTTGAATTATGAATAGCGTTTTAGCTCGTTGGTATCAAAAATATTTTTCGGACCCTGACGGTATAGCACTGGCCGTTGTGTTGGTGCTCGCATTTCTCATTATCTATTTTATGGGTGATATGTTAGCGCCCGTGTTGGGAGCCTTAGTGCTTGCCTATTTATTAGAGGGTTTGGTGCTAGTTTTACAGCGTTGGAAGTTACCTCGTTTGCTGTCAGTGACGATTGTCTTCCTGGTTTTTATGACGTTTTTGATATTTATTATATTTGGATTAATGCCGCTATTGTCGCGGCAAGTCGGCGAGCTTGTGCAAGAACTGCCGGCGATGATTGCACGTGGACAAGACACTTTATTGCGACTGCCAGAACTCTATCCAGCCTTGGTTAGCGAAGCGCAAATTAAAGATGTGATGCGAGATATTGGCGGTTACGTACGTGATATGGGGCAACATATTGTTTCGTTTTCGCTAGCCTCGATTACCGGTATTTTTACTTGGATAGTTTATTTGATTTTAGCCCCAGTATTGGTTTTTTTCTTTCTTAAAGACAAAGATCGAATCATGGCCTGGGTTAGTGCCTTATTACCGAGTGAACGCAAGTTGACGACACGAATTTGGCATGAGATGAATGTCCAAGTTGGTAATTACGTACGTGGCAAGTTTGTTGAGATTGTGATTGTTGGTAGCGTCTCTTACCTTACCTTTGCCATTATGGGGCTGAACTATGCCATGTTGCTTGGCGCGCTGGTTGGCCTATCGGTGATTATTCCTTACATTGGTGCAGTTGTTGTCACAGTGCCGGTATTATTAATCGGCTTTTTTCAATGGGGTTGGAGCTCAGAATTCGCCTCCATCGCGATTGCTTATCTCATTATTCAAGCAATTGATGGTAACGTCATTGTGCCACTATTGTTTTCGGAGGCGGTTAATTTGCATCCGGTTGCGATTATCATTGCCGTGTTAGTGTTCGGGGGGCTCTGGGGTTTCTGGGGTATATTTTTCGCCATCCCATTGGCAACCTTAGTTGCGGCAGTGCTTAAAGCATGGCCGCGAGCCAGTCACAATGTGTTAACAGCTGAAGATGACAAGCAAGTTATTAGCGAATAAGTTGATAGGGTTTGAAAGCTGTGACAAGCTTATCACTGGATTTTGATAATCGCTTTAGCCAAGAGCTTCCTGCTGATCTTGATGCCAGCAATCAACGACGCCAAGTAAAGGGCGCTTGTTATTCACGAGTAAGGCCATCAATAGTTTCTGCGCCGCGGATGGTTGCGTATTCTCACGATATGGCTCAAACCTTAGATATCTCTGCTGACGTTTGTCAGTCACAAGAGTTTGCAGAGACGTTTGCGGGTAACCGCTTACTTGACGACATGGACTGTTATGCCATGTGTTATGGCGGACACCAATTTGGCCACTGGGCAGGTCAGTTGGGTGATGGTCGCGCCATTAACCTGGGTGAGGTGATTAACGCGAAATCGCAGCGTTGGGCTTTACAGTTAAAAGGCGCTGGCCCGACACCCTATTCACGCACTGCTGATGGCTTGGCTGTGCTGCGTTCATCACTGCGAGAATTTTTATGCAGTGAAGCTATGTTTCACTTGGGCGTACCCACGACACGAGCACTCAGCCTGGTTTTGACGGGTGAGCCAGTAGTGCGCGATATGTTTTACGACGGTAACCCACAAACAGAACTTGGTGCGGTGGTATGCCGTGTCGCGCCATCGTTTATTCGCTTTGGTAATTATCAAATTTTCTCTGCGCGTGGTGAAGTTGATATTCTAAAGCAACTTATCGATTTCACTATTCGCAATGAATTCCCGCATCTAGGTGAACCGTCTCCGCAGGTTTATCTAAAATGGTTTGATGAAGTATGCCGCCTAACCGCTAAAATGGTGATGCACTGGATGCGAGTTGGCTTTGTGCATGGCGTAATGAATACCGATAATATGTCTATACTTGGCCTAACGATTGATTATGGCCCTTATGGTTGGTTGGAAGACTATGATCCTAACTGGACGCCCAACACAACAGATGCCAATGGCCGCCGTTATTGTTTTGCCAATCAACCGCAAATCGCGCATTGGAATTTAGCGCAACTGGGCAGTGCATTAGCACCCTTGTTTGAGAACAATGAAGCGCTACAACAGGTGCTCAATTGTTATCCAGCTTATTTTGAAAATGGCCGCCAAAAAATGATGGCCGATAAACTTGGTTTCGACAGCTATATTGCAGAGTTCGATGACATATTGGTCGAGCAATTATTAGAAATTTTAGCCTTGATAGAAACTGATATGACGATTTTTTATCGCCGCTTAGTATTATTGGATATTAATATCGAACTCGATAATACTACTGATGAAGAACTTGTCTTGTCATTAATCGATGCCTATTACTTGCCTGAGCAATTGACGGAAAAATATATTGGCCTCATGGCTAAGTGGCTGCGTGCTTATATTCAACGCCTGCGTAAGGACGGAAAAACCAATGAAGCGCGCCGAGATCAAATGAATTCGGTCAACCCCAAGTATGTTTTACGTAACTATATTGCACAATTGGCAATAGATAAGGCAGAGAAAGACGATTTTTCATTGGTCAATGATCTATTGAAATTATTACGCCAGCCTTATAGTGAACAAATAAAACACGAAAAATACGCGGCTAAACGACCAGACTGGGCGAGAAGAAAAAAGGGTTGTTCAATGTTGTCGTGTAGCTCATGAACGAAAAGGTTTAGTGGGGAGGTAGTTAAATGGAGTTATTGTCTTGTGTAGAAGTTGAGCCAAAAACCATAGCAAAGGCATCGGTTATTTGGTTGCATGGTTTGGGTGCTAATGGTCACGACTTTGAGTCTATTGTTCCACAATTAAACTTGCCCAGTAGTTTAGCAGTTCGTTTTGTTTTCCCTCATGCACCTGAAATACCCGTTACCATTAATAACGGTATTGTCATGCCAGCCTGGTATGATATTTATGAAATGGCAATGAATGCCAAGGTGGATATGAAAGGTATCCACAATTCAGCAGTAGCAATCAAGAATTTAATTGAGCGAGAAATTAGACGTGGTGTTAACAGTGAATATATTGCCCTAGTAGGGTTCTCGCAGGGTGGCGCAGTTGTTTATGAGTGTGGTTTGTCATCTTCACGTCCGTTGGCTGGGGTTCTTTCCTTGTCGAGTTACTTTGCTACTTATGACACTATTGTGTCGCACAGGGCTAATCGTAATATGCCGGTTACGATACATCATGGTCTGCATGACCCTGTTATACCAGAGCTCTTGGCAAGAGACTCTGAGATAAAAATCAGGCATTTAGGTAACCCAGTCGAATATAAAAGCTACGATATGGAACACAGTATTTGTGTTGAACAGATCGATGATATTTCTGCTTGGTTAGCGGGTGTGTTAACCAGGGGCTCTTTAACTAAGGAGTAAATTCTTCAGGAGGTAGCTCGCAGCGCAGTTTTTCGCCGAGCAGCTCTTCGATAGCAGGAACCTGAAACGATTCAAATTCACAGGCGAGGCTGATGGATATGCCTGTCGCGCCGGCACGACCAGTACGGCCAATACGATGAATGTAGTCACCGGGGTTGTCAGGGAGATTGTAGTTAATGACATGGCTAATGTCTTCGACGTGTATACCACGGCCTGCGACATCGGTCGCAATCATTGCTTTGAACTCGCCATTTTTAAATTTTGCTAACGTGCTGGTGCGTTTTTTCTGAGGTATCTCACCTGTTAATAAGCCTGCGCTGATATTGTTTTTAACAACACGGTCAAACAGTCTTTGTGCTTGATCGCGTCGATTAGTAAATATAATGACGCGTTTGGTTTCAGGGTGTTGCAAAATCTTCAGTAGGACGGGAAGCTTTTCTTCGTTAGATACCATGTAAACTTTTTGCTCGACGCTATCGCTGGCAATATTTTCTGGTTCAATTTCAACTTTCACCGGTTCGTATGTCCATTGGTAAGACAGTTCTAAAACTTCTGCGGTAAACGTGGCACTAAACAATAAAGTTTGACGGTAATCGGTATTAGGTGTGGCACGCACGATCCGTCGTACCTGGGGGATAAAACCCATATCGAGCATGCGATCAGCTTCGTCTAGCACGAGTGATTCTACTTGATCCAGATAGATATGTTTGCGGTTAGCAAAATCGAGTAAGCGGCCTGGCGTTGCCACAACAATGTCAACATAGCCTTGGTCAAGCTTCTTTAATTGTTTTTCGTAATCAGTGCCGCCGATGAGCATAACAATGTGTAGACCAGTATGTTTGCATAAGTCTTTAGCATCTTCAGCGATTTGTGCGACCAGTTCTCGGGTAGGGGCAATAATCAACGCGCGAGGTTCAGCCAGATAGCGCTGCTCTTTAATTGGGTTTTTTAAGAAATCATCAATAAGGGTGATCAAAAAAGCGGCAGTTTTCCCGGTACCCGTTTGCGCTTTACCAATAGCATCTTTGCCTTGTAAAGTTTCAGGTAATATCTGCGCTTGAATAGGGGAGCAGTATTTGAAGCCGAGATCGTAAATTCCATGTAATAGCGTTTCATCTAGATTAAGATCATAGAAACGTGTTTTACCTTCTTCTGCTGGAACGTCTAGTAGCGAACTGTCCCAAGGTACGAGCACAGGTTTTTTCGTTCGAGGTTTGCGGCGTTTTTTCGGTCTAGATTTGTTGTTCGACGGTTTTGGCGTTACGTTAGTTGCTTTACTTGCGCTGTCTTTTGGTTTCTCAGTAGGTGAATGGGTTTTCTTAGTAGCGGGAGCGCTGGTATTGGCATTGTTTTCTTTACTAAAGCTTTTAAATAAACGACGCAACAAGGCAGTTTCTCTTTTGGCAGCAAAGGTGCACAGCGTCATAGATATGTTGATGCAAGGCTATGATGTGCTAAGCGTCGAAGTATACTCTTAATATGTAGCCTATAGGGGTTCTGGTTGTAAATGGCACATTGGATTCCTTCCGATGTTTAGCAGTTTCCAGTATATTTTCTAGCGTTTCGACAAAGCGATATCCATGTTGAGTTAAAGGAAAGACGGGCTGAAAACGACGAGATAATTATTGTAGACGAGGACTATGAGTTGTATGTATCTGATGTAGATCAGTGGGCACCATACCGTGCCGAAAAGCTTCATCGGTGATCGTCATGTTGGTGGTTATGCAGATCTTGTAGTGCTAGACACGGCGGGCGAGTTAAATCAACTGCTAGAAAAACATAAGTAATTGATTGTTATATGGTTATATACAGTTTTTGTTAGGAATAGAATGATATTCTCTTGTCGTATTAAGTCCCTATACACCTATTTTAGGCTATAGTTAGTGTCCGTTTTAGGTGGAGGGTAATGATGACAGAGCTAACAGGAATAACGCAGGCGCCGGCGGCAAAAAAGGGTCTTAGTGGGTTTAAGGTCTTCGCTATTGTTTTGTTGGCAATGTTGGTTGCCTTGGTGATTGCATTTTTCGTGCTCAAGTATTACTTCTTCCCGACAGATTTTAATCCCGTCGAGTTGAATGCTAAAGAACAGCATGCGCTAATCAGTAAGCTCTCGGTGCTTGGGCTAGGTGATTTATCGGTAGGTGATGAGCTTGAATCCGTCCCCGGAAAAGCATTAAAGCCAGAGGCCTATGCTGAATCTGATGCAGATCGTGAAGTGACTTTTAGCCAGAAGGAGGTTAATGCCCTGGTCGCAAACAACACCGACATGGCTGAACGATTAGCAATTGATCTATCCGATAACTTGATCAGTGCGAAAATGTTAGTGCCGATGGATGAAGATATGCCCTTGGTCGGCGGTAAAACACTTAAGCTTAAAGCAGGCTTAGGTCTTTCGTATGAGAACGAACGTGCCGTAGTGATTATCAAGGGTGTCAGTGTTATGGGTGTGCCAATACCCAATGCCTGGTTGGGTGGCATTAAAAACATTGATTTGGTGCAGGAATTTGGTGGCCAACAAGGATTTTGGAAGGCCTTGGCTGATGGTATCGATTATCTCAACGTCGAAGATGGTAATTTGATTATCAAATTAAAAAAATAACTAAAAAACTATTTGTCGAGGTGCGCCAGCTTTTTGCTGGCGTTTTTGTCTGAGCTGTTTTTTTAATTTTACTTGCCTGGGTAACGATTTTTCATAATAATCCGCTATAGCTATTAATTCAGTATTGTTATGTGCCTATTGTTGGATTTTTCATTGAAATGATTAGTCGTAGGAACCTACTTTTTGCCAGCGCCATTTCAGCCATCCCTTTTTCTGCTTCGAGCGTGTTGGCCGCATTAATTGTGCCTGGCGAACGCCGTTTATCGCTTTACAATCAGCATACAGGTGAAAGCGTTAAAGCAACTTACTGGGCTGAGGGCGAATTTATTGTTGATGAGCTTGCGGCGATCAACAAGGTGTTACGCGACCATCGCAGCGATGAAGTCATTGATATCAATACCGATTTACTGGATCAGCTTAATTTGTTGCAAGCGAAGGTTGCTAATAATGGACGCTTTGAGGTTATCTCTGCCTACCGTTCACCTCAATCTAATGCCAGGTTGTATCAATCAACAGAAGGTGTCTCAAACAATAGTCATCATATGTTTGGTCGTGCTATTGATATCCGTTTACCTGGTACTGAGCTGAGTCATTTACATACTGCTGCATTAGATATGGTTGCTGGCGGTGTCGGTTATTACCCGAAGTCACGCTTTATACACCTCGATAGCGGTAATGTTCGGCATTGGTAGTCCTAGTACTCCAACAACCTTGTATTGATGGGTTCAGCGAGCCAAGAAGCGGCCAGATGCTAGGCGTGCTTACGCAGGGCTAGTGATTCTAGCTCAAGTGAACACAACAACGCAGATGGCCGCTTCTTGACCCGCCCGAAGGGAGTCAGCCAAATGCACCACTACGGCGGTGCAGCCCTTGAAAAGGGAACAACCTTTGTCTGCGGGCTGCGTCTTGTATTGGTGCATTTGGCTGGCTCTGAATCCATCAATACAAGGTTGTTGGAGTACCATGTCTGTATTTAAAAGATCCCGTTGGGTTAGATCCCGCTCTTTGCTATAGTCGTATCAATGGGCATAAGCCACGTTGATTAGCAAAGGGAGGCGATTGACATGATCTATAACAATATTCTCGAAACCATTGGTAATACACCTGTCGTTAAGCTTAATCGTTTAGCACCGCAAGACGTGGATATTTACGTCAAAATTGAGTCGTTTAACCCTATGGCCTCGGTCAAAGACCGCCTTGCCTATGCCATTATTAAAGATGCGCGTGATAGTGGGGCACTCAAACCAGGGCAAACCGTCATTGAAGCGACATCGGGCAATACGGGCATTGCACTTGCCATGGTCTGTGCGGTGATGGGGCATCCCTTTGTCGCGACGATGGTAGAGACGTTTTCCGTTGAACGACGTCAGCTGATGCGTGCATTGGGTGCTAAGGTAATTTTGACGCCTAAAGAAGAGCGTGGCACCGGCATGGTACAACGCGCCAAAGACCTAGCCAAACAACACGGTTGGTTTATGGCGTTACAGTTTGAAAACCCAGCCAATCCAGCATACCACCGCAATACTACCGCAGCGGAAATACTGACAGATTTTGCTGGTGAGCGGCTCGATTATTTCGTTACGGGTTGGGGCACTGGTGGTACATTAACCGGCGTGGGTGAGGTGTTAAACGTGGCAAGACCAGACACGAAAATTATCGCTGCCGAACCTGAAACTGCGTCTATGTTGGCGGGTAAGGATTGGAGTCCGCACAAGATTCAGGGATGGACACCGGATTTTGTGCCGAGCGTACTTAATAAAAGCATAGTCGATCAGATTGTGCCGGTCTCTGATGAGAAAGCCATTGAAATCTCCTTAGCCCTGGCTCAAAGCGAAGGCATATTCGTTGGTATTTCTGCCGGTGCAACGTTGGCTGCTGGGCTTGAAGTAGCCAAAAATGCTGAAAATGGCAGTGCCATGCTGGTTATGTTACCGGATACGGGCGAGCGTTATTTGAGTACGCCCTTATTTGCTGACATCAATGAAGGCTCTGATGATGAGTGGTTGGCAAACTTATAAGGCCTGATGTACCTCTACATTGTTTTTCGGTTTAGCCGATAGACTACGCACAGTTATTTTTATTGGTGACACAACACATGGCTTGAGTCGGTAGATAGTGCCCGTTGATTCCGATGTAATTTATTAGCAAGTATTAATCATTATGGCATTGCCTGTTTTTTACTCATTTCGCCGTTGTCCCTATGCTATGCGCGCACGTCTGGCTTTGGCTTATGCGCAATGCCAGGTAGAGCTGCGTGAAATAGTTTTGCGCGATAAACCACAACAGTTGGCCGCAATCTCACCAAAAGCAACAGTGCCAGTACTACAGTTACAAGACGGACGTGTCATAGATGAAAGTTTTGACATTATGCAATGGGCCTTGCAGAGAAATGATCCGGAACAATGGCTCACCTATGGGACAGATAGCGCAGCAAGCGTTTTAACTTGGTTAGTTAACGAAACTGATATCGATGGGCATTTCAAACGGTCTTTAGATCGCTATAAATATAACGATCGATTCTCTGGGCAATTTCCAGAACAAACGATGGAGAGTTACCGTTTTTCAGGTGAAGAGATCATCGTCAAACTAGAAGCCAAGTTAGTGGGCAATGAATATTTGCTTGGTGAGCGTAATAGCCTGGCTGATATGGTGGTATTGCCCTTTGTCCGACAATTTGTTCATGTAGATAGAGCATGGTTTGCCCAGCGCCCTTACCCAAACGTGCAGAGATGGCTGAATCGCTTTGTCGAATCAGACTTGTTCCTTAGCGTAATGAAAAAATACAAGCCGTGGCAAGAAAATGATACGTCAATCGTATTTCCACACATGTAATGGTAACGCTATTCTATATTCATGACCCAATGTGTAGTTGGTGCTGGGGCTACCAGCCAGTGTGGCAAGATTTATTACAAAACATGCCTGAGAACATTAGTGTTACCTATGTGCTGGGTGGTTTGGCTCAAGACAGTGATGAGCCCATGACTGATGAGTTGCAGGCGACAATACAGGCACATTGGCGTCGCATACAAAATGAGTTAGGCACCGAATTTAATTATGATTTTTGGCGGCATTGCCAGCCACGGCGCTCGACTTATCCTGCTTGCCGTGCTGTTATCGCCGCAGCGAAACAGAACACAGACGTTGCAATGATCCGAGCTATCCAGCGTGCTTACTATCTCAGAGCAATGAACCCATCGAACAATGAGACATTATGTGTTCTGGCAGAAGAATTAGCGCTTGATGTGGAGATGTTTCGAGCTGATCTTGTATCAGCTAGCACAGAAGAGAGTTTGCAAGAACAGATCACTTGCTCACGTAGTCTTAGCGTGAATGGTTTCCCCTCGCTAGTGTTGAATTATAATAACGAGTTACATCATTTGGCGATAGACTATAAAAACTATCAAACGACACTAAAGCAGATCGTTGATATTTTCCCCTAATTTCTATTAGAGACCTTTGCACGAAACAATTGACAAGTAAAAATGACCAAAACTACCCTGATCTTCGTTACAAAACTTGCCAAGACGGACGTATTGACGGAATTTTTCGCCGCAATCAGTGTGATTTTATCTTATTTTTCTCTTGCCACTTGTTTCGTGCAAAGGTCTCTATTAATATCTTGAACCAAGACCCACGGTTTAACCACGACCGACCATACGCTCGCGCCGCTTTCATGCCATGCTATTGCCTGTTCATCACTGACATGCGCAACCTTGTTTGCGTTCATCCATGTTTTGAATTGATCAGAATTATCCTGTGATAGCGCATAGGCGACATCGATAAGTGCTAATTCGGGAGAGACATAGACCACAGAGCCCGCAGCAAAAAAACGCTCCAGGTCTTGCCAAGAAATTTTTGCTGTTTCAAAATTAATTTTGCCTTTTTCAACAGCTTCCCGTTGTTCTTCTTTGTTTGTATCCATGTGTGTATTTTATACTGTCCAGGGGGTGTTCTCAATTACCTGAGTGAGAGTAATTCTGAGGCATTTTTTGTTCTGGCAAGGCGCGGTGAGGCGTAATAGTTGTTCAATTGCGCCCTGAGGGAATGCGGTAGCATTCCTGAGGAAGTACTCTTGGGGTGCAACGAAGCGTAACGCTGCCAGCACGAAAAAAGACCAGGATTACGCCACGAACGGTAATTGAGAGCGCTCCCTAGGGAGCCTCTGATTTATTCTGGGATAGCGAGATTGTGCCTGAACCCTATAATATAAAGGGCAGATCAAGGCGCGAATCGTACCCCAGGGGCACTTCCTGCGAATCGCAGCCAATAGTGGGGCTATTGGCAAGATCGCGCCCCGAAGGAAGTGCCCTTGGGGTACAACGCAGAGCTGGGATATTTCAGGTGCAAGGTCGTGTTCCATGAATAAATCAGAGGTTCCCTAGATCAAGCATGACATCTTTTATTGACTACTATCGCGCCAGAGAACACATCCCCCTATAATCCCTTGCATGATCCGATTAATTAACGTCAGCCTCCAGCGAGGCACGCAACTATTATTTGAAAATGCTGATTTGACTATTCACCCAGGCGGTAAAGTGGGCGTGATTGGCGCCAATGGCAGCGGTAAATCCAGCCTCTTTAAGCTATTTCTGAGTCAGCTACATGTTGATGCTGGTGAGCTGATTATGCCTGGTCAGTGGCGTGTTGCTCATATGGCACAAGAGGTTTCTGCTTCACAGCGCTCAGCGGTCGACTATGTGCTTGATGGCAATAAAGAATTACGTCAGTTACAAGCAGCGATAGCACAACAAGAGGCCGCAGAGTCACACGATCAGCTTGGTGAACTGTACGCAAAACTCGATGCCCTGGATGGCTTTAATGCCCACTATCGTGCCGAGCAATTATTGCATGGTTTGGGTTTTAACCAACATCAATTGGCTAACTCAGTAGCTTCATTTTCTGGTGGTTGGCGTATTCGTTTGAATCTTGCCCAAGCTCTGATGTGTCCATCTGATTTGTTATTACTCGATGAGCCGACCAACCACTTGGATTTAGATGCGTCAGTATGGTTGGAACAATGGCTACGTAATTACGAAGGAACGTTACTTATTATCTCGCATGACCGCGATTTCCTTGATAATGTGGTAAGTAGTATTACTCATATTGAGCACAAGAAATGCTGGAGTTATAAGGGTAATTACTCAGCCTTTGAAAAATTGCGCGCTGAACGTTTAGCGCAGCAACAAGCGACTTTTGAGAAACAGCAGCGACGCAAAGCAGAAATCCACCAGTTTGTCGCACGTTTCAGCGCCAAGGCGAGCAAGGCACGTCAGGCACAGAGTCGCATAAAAGAATTGCAGCGTATGGAAGATATCGCTCCTGCGCATGTCGATTCACCCTTTGATTTCCATTTCTTTGACAGTAAACCAAGTTATAGTGCATTAACCAGCTTGCATGATGCTGACTTGGGTTACGCCGGGCAGCCAGTTATTGGTAAGGCCAATATCGAATTATTGCCTGGTAGCCGTATTGGTTTACTTGGCCCCAATGGCGCAGGTAAATCAACACTGATTAAGAGCCTGGTTGGTAACTTGCCACTGCTTTGTGGCGAGCGTAAACAAAGCGATAATTTAATGCTGGGTTATTTCGCCCAGCATCAACTTGAAGCACTTGATATAGCAGCCAGTGCGCTATTGCATATACAGCGCTTATCACCAGATGCCCGCGAACAAGAGATACGGAACTTCCTCGGGGGTTTTAATTTCCATGGTGATAAAGCCACTAAACCTATTGGTAATTTTTCTGGTGGTGAGAAAGCACGCCTTGCGCTATCACTGATCGTTTGGCAAAAACCGAATTTATTACTGCTTGATGAGCCGACCAACCATCTTGATCTTGAGATGTGTCATGCGCTTACCGTCGCCTTGCAAAGTTACAGCGGCGCCTTGGTGGTGATTTCGCATGATAGACATTTATTGCGTAACACGGTAGATCAATTTTACCTGGTCGTAGATGCTAAGCTAACAGAGTTTGATGGTGATATTAACGATTATCAGCAATGGTTAAAGAGTCATAGTCGAAAAATAGATCAGAGCAAGAAAGTCAGCAATAAAAAAATAGGCAATAAAAACATAGCCCAAAAGAAAGTAAAAGGTGACAAAAAACATACGCCATCACAAGTCTCGCTATCTGCCTCGCCACTTATTTCTAAGGCAGATAAAAAGCAACAACGACAAGATTCCGCACTAAAGCGCCAGCGTTTAAAGCCATTGCGTAGTCAGATAAAGAAACTAGAACAGCGAATAGAAAAAAAGCAGACACGAGTTGGTGAAGTCGAACAACAACTGGCTGATAACTCACTCTATCAAGAGTGCAATAAAAGCCTATTAACGGAGACACTATATGAACAACGCCAATTACAGCAAGAGCTTAATCGTTGCGAAGAAGAATGGATAAATTTAAGTGATGAATATGAGCAACTTAACCAACAATAGACGCTTTAGGCGAAGTGAGGGTGGCTGATGTTTTGCGATGTAATCCTCGATGAATTCTTAATTAAGGCATTGGCCAAGCTCGATATTGATCGGCCAACACCAGTGCAGGCCAAAACGATTCCTTATGCTTTAGAGAAGACAGATCTGTTGGTCAGCGCGGCAACAGGGAGTGGTAAAACCGTAGCTTTTTTATTGCCAACGATGCAGCAGTTATTACAAAATCCGGATACCCAGAGCGGTACACGTGCTTTGATTCTTGTGCCGACGCGTGAGTTGGCACAGCAAATTTATGGTCAGTGTGTGGCCTTGGGTAGTTATACTCAATTAACGTTCGGCTTAGTTATTGGCGGTGAGAGCTTTAGTCGTCAAAAGGCCATGTTTAGAAAAAATCCTGAAATCATCATCGCAACCCCCGGCCGTTTGATCGACCATCTTGATAATAACAACCCTTATTTTGATGACCTTGAAGTGCTCATTCTTGATGAGGCTGATCGCATGCTTGATATGGGTTTTAGCGATGATGTATTGGCGATTGCAGCGCGTTGTAATGAACAACGCCAGACACTGATGTTTTCCGCCACCTTGGGGCATAGTGGTGTACGTGGTGTTGCTGCACAATTGCTACGTGACTCCATCGTGCTGACACTGGATACCGTGCGAGATAAACACGAGAATATTCGCCAGCAGATTGTCACGGCCGATGATGATGCACATAAAGTGAAATTGACAGCATGGCTTTTAAAGGAAGAAAATCCAGAAAAGGCTTTGGTTTTTGTTAATAAAAGAACACAAACAGAGAGTCTGGCAGGGCATTTACGCCATGTTGATATTTACACGGCATATTTGCATGGTGATATGGACCAACATCAGCGGGCGCATGTGATGCGACGTTTCCATGATGGCCAAATCCAGGTATTAGTGGCGACAGATGTTGCGGCGCGAGGTCTTGATGTCAAAGGTATTGACCTAGTTATTAATTTCGATATGGCGCGTAATGCCAAGGACTATGTACACCGTATTGGTCGTACCGGTCGTGCGGGTGAGATAGGCTTGGCGGTATCTCTCATTGATCACAACGAATGGAACATAATGAGCGGTATTGAACGTTATCTTAAGCAAACGTTTGAACGGCGTCGTATTAAAGAATTACAGGGAAAATATAGCGGACCCAAGAAAATCAAGGCGTCAGGCAAAGCAGTGGGCGCAAAGAAAAAAAAGAAAACGCCTAAAGATAAAGCAAAAATGAAGGCGGCACAGCGTCATAGAAACAAGAAACAGATAGGCAAACCGAAAAATAAAACCGCCAAGGCGAAGGGTCAAGGTAATAATGGCCGTAAAAAACTACTGACAGGTGGAGATGGTTTGTCAGCACCCAAACGACGTGATTAATGTTAAAGACACCAGAGGTTCCATAGCACAGGACTAATTTTAATGTCGAATGTGATACCGTTTAAAAAGCCTTCCTTGAAAAAGAAAGCAAAAGAAAAAACCCTCTGTTCAAATGGCTTTCATAAATGGAGGGTGGTGACTAACAATCAGTTTGATACAAAGTCGGGCAAGCTTATTACAGCCTATTGCTGTGAACGTTGTGGAAAAACAAAAAATAAAGCGCACTAACCGGTTGTTTGTAAAGTTGGTACTAGTGCAGTAGGTATTAAGCCTTACTTTCCTGTTTACCAATATTAGAAGTTGTATTTCTGTAGTGCCGGTATTGCCACCACACCTTGAAAATAGTTGATAAAATTCCTTTGCCAGCACCGATAACGCCCGAGACAGTGCCACTGATTTTTGAGATACCAATGCGGCGTCTGCAATCGACAGCTATTTCTTTGATTTTATAATTGCGTTCTAAGGCCTTCGCTTGCATCTCGACTGTCCAGCCAAAGCTGCGATCTTGCATCTTCAGGGCATCGAGTTTGGTTTTACAGATTGCCCGGTAAGGACCAAGGTCGGTCACTTTTTTTCGATAGAGAAGAGTGAGTATCCAGCAAGCAAGTGCATTACCAAAGCGCTGGGCTGTGCTCATTGCGTTGGCTTCGATATAGCCTAGCTTACGCGAGCCAATGGCCAGGTCAGCACCATCGCTAATGGCTTTACATAAGTCATGTGCTTGCAGTGGATTACAAGAGTTATCGCCATCAACAAATAAAATGATATCAGCATGTTTAGACAATGCGGCCAGCGCTGTTAGACAAGCAATACCATAACCTGCGACAGATTGTTTGACGACACGTGCACCATATAATCTTGCGATGTGTAGCGTATTGTCCGTTGAGCCATTATCACAAACGATAATGTCGTCGATTAATGGTTTTTTGTTCGCGCCACGCAGTTGGCTGAGGCCGGAGACTACCCGGCCTATCGCCTTTTCTTCATCTTTGGCAGGAATGATGACAGAGATATGATGTGCATTAAGCATAGAGTTTAGAGTTTAAAGCGTTTTTGCATATAATATCTCATCGCACGATATTCTTGTTTAGACAATGATTGACGCAGATTTTTGTCTCGTTTTGCCTGTTTATATAGGTTTTTTGCTTCTCGCTTTGATAGCCTGGGCTGATCAATGATGCAACCGGCGCAATTAACATTGTTTTTATAGATCTGCTTGCCTAATGCATAGCGTTCGCTATCAATCTTTGTGGCGTTACTGCTGCTACCGCCACCATAGCTTCCGCCGCCTGAGGCGAGTGCAGCGCCACTGATGAACAAGGTTATCAATAGCAATAATAAAGTGCTTGTTCTCTTAGCGTGTTGCAGGGCTAAGTTTCGTGATACGGTTATCATGGTTATTTCTCCAAAAGGTTAGAGGATTAGGTAGGTCACAGCTATTCTCATGGTTCTGTTATCAGAACTGTAGTGAATCCTATCGTTAACTCATGTCAAAAATACCACAAAATTATGTCGTTTTATTCATAAATCTCTGTGGGGTCACAACAGCGCTGGTCTATCTGTCTGCGGTGATACTACAAAATAGTGGTGAAGCCGTTGGCTTGTATCAGTTTTTAATCGCAGAATTATTGCTGATGGCGCTATGGCTGGCTGCGTTTGGCATTGGTCGAGATTTTAACTGCATAAAATCGATACTGTTATGGGCATTGATATTCCGTGTGATCGGGCTCTGGGGCTTACCAATACTGGAAGATGATTGGTATCGGTATCTATGGGATGGCTATCGTTTTGTCACAGATGGCACGCCCTATGGTGTGGCGCCATCGGCTTTTTTCGCCAGTGAAAGTTTGCCTGGCCGATTTACTGAAATTATTGGTCAGATTAATAACCCTGATTTGCCGACAATCTATGGCCCAACTCTGCAATATCTATTTGCACTTGCCTATCTAATCAGCCCGGGTGAGCTGTGGGGCTTGAAGCTGATTATGTTGTGTGCTGATCTAGGCTTGATCGCAATTTTATTGCGCTTGGCGCCGGTTGGCTATGTATTGCTCTATGCTTGGTGCCCCTTGGTGATCAAAGAAATTGCCTTTACCGCACACCCTGATGGCATTGGCGTGTTTCTATTGTTGGCAGCACTGTTTTTACGATCACGGCACTACTATGCTGCGGCAGTCATTGTTGCTGCGCTGGCCGTTGCGACAAAGGTGTTTGCGTTACTCATTGTGCCCTGGGTTTTATGGCGTTTATCAGTAAAATACTGGTTATTATTTTTTGCCAGCTTGGGTACGGTTTATTTGCCCTTTATCGTACAAGGTAGCAGTGATTTCTTTAGCCTTTTTGTGTTTGCCCAATATTGGGAATTTAATGCTGCAGCCTACGCGGTGCTTAATCTATTTTTATCGGACAGCATCGCTAAACTATCGCTCGCAGTATTGTTTTTGGTGTGGTTAGGCTGGTACTTTTTCAAAAGCCAGGACCAGCACACATTTGTTATGCCGCGCGCGGACTGGGTCTTCGGGTTATTTTTGCTGATCTCCCCCGTCATTAACGCCTGGTACTGGCTCTGGGTATTACCGTTTGCAGTGATTTTTCCAAGTAGATGGGCATGGACGGCATCTGCTGCGCTATTACTGTCTTACTGTGTCGGCTTGCACCTGCCGAGCTCCGATCTGGGCGCTTATGAAATGCCTGATTGGATACGTATTGTAGAGTTTTCGATAATTGCCATTGCCTTATTGTTTGATTTGAAGCATCGGCGGAAAATAGTGCAGAGCACGCAGCCTTGAACTGATAGAATACGGCGCTTTATTGTATTAGTTGAAACAGTATGATTAAGACTCGTTTTGCCCCTAGTCCGACTGGTTATTTGCACGTTGGTGGTGCCCGTACCGCGCTGTATGCCTGGTTATACGCACGACATCATGGTGGTCAGTTTGTGCTGCGTATTGAAGATACTGATCGTGAGCGGTCAACACCCGAATCAGTGCAAGCCATTTTAGACGGCATGGCATGGCTGGGTCTGGATTACGATGAAGGGCCGTATTATCAAACCGAACGCATGGATCGCTACCAGGAGGTGATCGATCAACTGATAGATCAAGGCGATGCTTACCGCTGTTATTGCAGCAAGCAACGTTTGGATAATTTGCGTGCCGAACAAATGGCTAACAAGCAAAAGCCACGTTATGACGGTTGTTGTCGTGACTTGCCCGAGATATCTCAAGGGGCTGCACCTGAAGCCGGTGCGCCTCACGTGATTCGTTTTCGTAACCCGACTGAAGGTGCTGTCAGCTTCGATGATAAAATTCGTGGCATTATCTCATTTAATAACCAAGAATTAGACGACTTGATTATTGCTCGCACCGACGGCACACCAACGTATAATCTTACTGTTGTTGTTGATGATGCGGATATGGGAATTACACATGTGGTACGTGGTGATGACCACATCAATAACACACCACGCCAGATTAATATTCTAAAGGCCTTGAATGCCGACGTACCACACTATGCGCACCTACCAATGATCCTGGGTGATGACGGCAAACGTCTTTCTAAACGTCATGGCGCAGTGAGTGTTATGCAGTATCGAGATGACGGCTATCTGCCTGACGCCTTGCTTAATTATTTGGTGCGCCTGGGTTGGTCGCATGGCGATCAAGAAGTCTTTTCTAAAGATGAAATGGTTGAATTATTTGATCTTACCAGTGTCAGCAAATCAGCCGCCGCGTTTAATACTAGTAAATTGCAATGGTTTAACCAGCATTACATCAAAGCAGGTGATCTTGACGATACGGCTGAGCGTTTGGCTTTTCATTTTAAGCAGCAGGGCATTGACACCAGTGCCGGGCCAGCACTGATTGATTTGGTTGCTGCGCAGCGCGAGCGTGCGAAAACCCTGCTAGAGATGGCCGAAAACAGCCGCTTCTTTTTT
>JAESQP010000157.1 GCA_016765075.1 Gammaproteobacteria bacterium | reverse complement strand
GGGTATTGAAACGAACCCTTGGGGTGCAACGCGGCAGATGCATGCTTGGGGTCACGCCCTACGGGGCTTACAGACGAGTGCAGGCTCGGCGTTATCATTGCTCAACAGGCAGCCTGCCTGCCTGCGCAATGATGCCTTGATCCTGAACTCGTCTGTAAGCCAGAGGCCGCAAGTAATTAATAGAGGTGCCCTTTAGCTATTAGGCTAAAAAAACCAAACCTCAATTAACTGCAACAGTTTTGTTGAGTCGGTTAAGATCTGGTGTAAAACTTAGTTCGGGCGCTTAAACTCCAGTATTTCAGCTATATTCTGATGGACTTCCTGTGTTTCACAGGTTTGAATTAAGAGTTCCAGGCCATGCAACAGGCCTCGCTCGCCATACACGGAATCCCACATCATATTATGAACACGCAAACAGGACTCCATTGGGCTGCTACTGCGCTCACGCTCTTTATCGATGCGCCATTGCAGTTTTTTCATGCGGTCACGAGATTGGTCGCTTAATCCAGCTATGAGCTGTTCGATTGTACTTTGACGTTTTGTTTCAAATGCTTCAGGGTCTTTCTCGAAGAGATGCGCCCACTCATCAAAATTAAAATCTTGTGTCTTGCTCATCACGTTGTCCTTGGAAAAAGTCTGATCTACCGCTATAAAGCAATAATGAGACCAAGCATGTATCTCACTGAATTATAATAATTTTTTTGTTTCCTGGAAAAGATAATTACTCGATTTGTAAAGCAAACCGACACTGGACAAGTTTTCTTTATGCGATAGAATAAACTTTCTACATTGATAAAAAAGTGCTAATTATAGTTATGAATATAGAGATGGAAGTGATTACAGACACACAAACCAGTCAACGTCGTCGTTACGATCGCCGTGCTAAGCATTCAATTTTTCATTTGAATGTGAAGGCGCTATACGGTCACCGCCGTCGGCCAAGGCGCGCCATGGAGCGCTATTATCACGGTCGTGTAGGCTATTTTGCGGATATCTATCGTCGTGAAATCGGGCTGTTGAGTGTGTTACTACTGCTATTGAGTTGTGCCGATGCTTTTATGACCTTACAGTTATTACAGCTTGGCGCGGTAGAGATTAATCCGGCGATGGATTACTTGATTAAGGGCAATGTTCAAAGCTTTGTTAGTTTCAAGGTGGCGTTAACGGCTTTGTCTATGCTTCTCTTTGTGCGGTACTCAAATTTTCACGTCATAGGTGGGATAAAGGTAGTGAATATTATGCGTACAGCCTGCGTTGGCTATGCCCTGTTATTCGCTTATGAATTGCTATTATTTAATGAATTGTTATCCCGCTAGGAGCCTGTTCTCAATCAGGCCATCCTCTACAGCTTACTAGCGCCCGCTTTTTGTAAGCTCTCAATTACGGCGCCATTATTCTCTCTGACAGCAATCATCCACACCGTCCAACCGCTGCTGTTTTTGATTGCGACGTCAGCGCCAGCGTCGAGCAAAACATCGACTATTTCGGCTTCATTTTTTAGTGTTGCCCACTGCAGGGCAGTCCATAAATCTTTATTGGTGGCATTAACGTCAGCGCCTGCATTTAAAAGCAGTTCAACCATGGGCCGATGCCCCTTTTCTACTGCACGCATTAATGCAGTCCAACGAGTCTCGTCTTGGGCGTTGACATCAGCATCATTAGCCAAGAGTAACTCACCGAGTTCGACATTACCTAAGCGAGCAGCATGCATTAAAGCTGTCCAGCCATATTTATTGTGTTCGTCAACGGGAGTGCCTTGCTCTAGCAGCGCCAAGACGGCATCACTATCACCATCAAGCACGCTATTCATCAATGGCGCATTACCATCGCAGCTAATTAGTAAGGTGGTACACAGTAAAATGGCAGTTAACTTTGCCGACAGTAGTTCTTTTGTAGTTTTTTTGGTCATAGGGCTATTTTAACAAGATCAAAGGTAGTACTCCATCAATACTACCTTGTTGGAGTACTGATTGGCATGATTTTATTGATACAGTTACCATTAGTTTATTAACGTATTGCGTACCTGAGGTTTTGAGCATGGCTAATTTTACTTGTCCGTCTTGTAATAAAGACAGTATTTTGCTGAAAGATAAATACGCGATGGGTTACTGGATGACACGGCGCTGTAGTGAGTGCAGTGCCATAATATGCAGCAATGCTATTTTATTAGGGGTACTAACCTTCGCCTATTTATGGACTATTCTGATGTTTGGCGGATTGACATTCTTTGATAGAGATCCTGGTATTAGTTGGATTGAAAATATATTGAGTGATGCTTGGCACTATATTCTATACATGGTGGCTATTTGGGTAGTGCTAGACATTATTAATATCAAATATATACCACTAATGGTTATTCGTCGCTAGTCATGGCTAGAATTCTTGGCGTAGGTAATGCTACGCTGGATATTGTCAACAGTGTTGATCGCTATCCATCAGAGGACAGCGAACAACGCGCTACCTCGCAGCGTATTGGTCGCGGCGGCAACACTGCCAATACGTTAGTTGTGCTCAGTCAACTAGGCCATGAGTGTAGTTGGGCTGGTGTATTGGCTGATGAGCCAGATGCTAAGTATATTTATGATGATTTTGATTGCCACCAAATTGATTGGTCACCAGCCCATCAAGTTACTCAGGGCAAAGTCCCAACCTCCTATATAGTCAGCAATCAACACAATGGTTCGCGTACGATTATTCATGTACGCGATTTACCCGAATATTTAGCGTCTCATTTTAGCAAGCTAGTACTTGATGATTATGATTGGTTGCATTTTGAAGGTAGAAATATTGCCGAAGTCAAACAGATGATGGAATACATGAGTACCCTGCATCCTGATATTCCTGTTTCTTTAGAGATCGAAAAACAACGCGAGGGCATCGAGCAATTATTTGACTACCCTGATGTACTTATTTTTTCACGCACCTTTGTCGAGCAAAGTACTTACTATGAGCCGATGCCATTTCTTACTGATATGCGTAAGCTCTACCAGGCAAATTATCTTATTTGTTGCTGGGGTGAGCAGGGTGCTTATGCCATTGATGAGAAAGGAGAGAGCATTCATTCTCCGGCACACCCGGTTTCACCTGTGGTAGAAACTTTGGGTGCTGGCGATACCTTTAATGCGGCACTCATCAATGCGCTGATACAACAAGAACCACTGGGCGCTGCGCTCTATCAGGCCTGTGAATTGGCGGCATATAAATGTGGCATTACTGGGTTCAAATTCGAATTAGACAATGATCGAGAGCAGGAGCCTGCATGATCCACATTTATGATAAGAAAGGTTTTCAGCCATTAGCCACCCTTGATTGTGATCGGTTTGTGGGTGCTGATCTCAGTGGCCGTCAGCTTGACGAGGCCAACTTGGTTGAGCATGACTTGAGTGATGCCAATTTACAAAAGGCTAGC
>JAESQP010000156.1 GCA_016765075.1 Gammaproteobacteria bacterium | reverse complement strand
CTTGTTTCTGTCACGCAGAAACGTGATCAGTTCGATGACAACAAAACCGTGTGGGAAGAGATTAGTGATGGCGCTGATATTATCCAGGTCGGAAAATTTGAAATGCCTTCACGTGCTTATGTCGGTCGCTTTAATTTTAAAGGCCAGGATCAACAAAAACGTATCGGAACATTATCCGGCGGCGAGCGTAACCGCGTTCATCTGGCCAAATTACTACGCAGTGGTGGCAATGTCATCCTGCTCGATGAACCGACCAATGACCTTGATATTGAAACGCTGCGCGCATTGGAAGAGGCGTTACTGGATTTTGCCGGCACCGCCCTAGTGGTCTCACATGATCGCTGGTTTCTTGATCGTATTGCCACACACATCCTCGCCTTTGAGGGGGACAGCAAGGTAGAGTGGTTTACGGGTAATTATGCCGACTATGAAGCAGACAAGAAACGACGCCTGGGCAGCAAGGCAGAACAACCACGCCGTATCAAGTACAAACCGCTCACTCATTAAACCAGCCAAAAAATTACAGCGCGGAGCAAACAGATGAACGAAAATCGCTTAATTGATATCGAAACACGTATTGCCTATCAAGAAGATACGATACAACAACTCAATGATGTCGTGACAAAACAACAAAGACAAATTGATAGGTTAGAAGACCTTGCGAAATTGCTAACGCAGCGATACCAAAGCCTGCAATCAACAGAAAGTAATAATAATATCGTTGATGAAAAGCCGCCTCACTATTAAAGTGGGTTTTTAGAGCCTCACTTTCTTATTACATCGAAAATTTCTACCATCACCTCATCATCGGCCATACGCCGATAGTAGTCGATCGATATTGAGTTAGGAAAACCCAGCATTTCATCGTAACTCACTTGCAAGCCTTCGGCTGGACGATCTATTGCCTCGGCAATCAATTCAAACCAATCACTGACAGATTTTAGGCTGTAATCAATCTCTGCTGCGATAGCACTACCATCATCGGCATAGACTGCATTAGCAATCTTGCCATCGCGTACTTCTACGCGTATTTTTCTAAGCACTTCGGCAAGACAAAAACATTGGCGCTGATAGATCAGGTCATAGTCCTTCCAACCCGTTTGCTGCCATATTTGAAAATTCTGTTGGTACTCATCTGCCACTGAATTCGTCTGCTGGGCCAAGCCAGAGCATGAACTTATTAAGACCACGGAAAAAAATAGCGCCATAATGCGATAAGACATAAATAGAAAACCGCTCAAGAATAGTGCCAACGAAATAACAATCCAAACAAGCCCAATAGCAACGGCCAACCAAGACTACCGCCTCCGCCTCCGTCACCGTCTGAATCAGCTCCTGCAGGGAGTGGTGGCGCTGTAATGGTGCCTGCGACAATCATAGTTTGAGCAATACTGTTATCGTTGATCAGCACATCAGTCACGTCGTCTGTTGAGATTAACGCTGTGTGCGTGATGATGGCTTGAGCATTGAAACCGGTAATAGTGCCATCGATATTTATCGTAACACCGCCACCCGGATTATTTACAGTGCAACTGTAACTGGAACCAGCATTACTACCAATGGAACATGCATTACCATTCGCCGTAACGCTGGTAAACCGAGCACCCACATTAGATGTACCTGTTAACGTAATTTGTCCCACGGCCTGAAACCCTGTGGCAATGACCGAGACCATGTACGAGGCGCTAAAGACATCATCGACATTGACATTGGTCGGGCTGACTAGATTAGAGATAGCGATATCCGCAGGATAATTAAAACACTGGTTTGGTGATAACACGGCCTCAACAGAATTAACCATTTGCGTTACTGAACAACTGGAAAAACCGGTAAAACCACTGCTTACAGATGACGACATGATATGGCTTCCATCAGCACACATGCCAGCAATAACTCTATTAGGGGGGGCGCTACCGGTCTCGCCATCATGAAACGAGCCAAGGTTATGGCCAAGCTCATGCGCCATCACCACGGCAGTGAGTGGAATACTACCCACTACAGAGGTTGTAGCAACACCCAAGCCATTGCTATTACATAGCACATCAACATTCGCTATACCTGCTGTTAACCCATCAAAATCACGCCCAGTCACTACATGCAATAGCGCCTGACTATTTGTAATAAATGAGATTTGGCCGTTCGCTTTCTTTGTCTCAATATCATTCAGAAAAATACCCGCATCTGTCGATGTGCTAAAAACTTCAGAGGATAGAAACGCAACAGTAATGACATCAAAAGCCATATTCATGCCGTTATTACCATCCATCTCTGCTCTGTCACGCCGATAGAACCCCTCAGCGGTATTAATCAACGAGGTCGCCTGGGCGGCAGCACTGGCACCATACAAGGACTGAAAAGCGCTATCAAAAGCAAATTCTATCTCAGGTAGAATGCACAGGCCATCGACCTGTGCAGCACAAAAATCTGAAAACGCAACGTCTTGGGTGACGCCTGCCTCCATAATCGAGACCAATGACGTATCCAACTCACTTTCATGACCTGCAACCCCACAACTGCCCATGTCGTCAGCCAAATCTGCCAAGGCTTGCACTGGCATAGCGATACTCGCAGCCTGCGCTGCTTGCAAATTTTCCGCAACAGGCTGGTCAATGACATACAACGCCCCGTAAACCGACACGATACCTTGCCATTGCCCACTAATTATGGATACTCGCGCCCAACTATCTGGCACAGAATCTATCTCACCATAATAGTGCTCACCTACATCCTGACCTAACTGCTCTGTGACCCGATACGAAAGAGTGCTATTTTCTGTCAAGGCAACAATATAACTATCACCAGCAACTGTTATCGGCAAATCAGCGGCAGCCAACGCTGAGGTCACCCAAAAACAAAAAACTAACGGTATAATTCTTTTCATGCATCAACTCATTTCTAGTGCCAATTCCACAGGCATGTATTTGCTTAGCGACCGATATTATACTTTTTATAGCTTCTATTCTAAAAAGTGATGAGAGGAAACAATGTGCGTGAGTTGGCAAAATAACAAACCGTGATGAATCATTGGCTTACCCAAGCAACCCTTAACTACATGACAAAAATATGCCGCTGAACGATAGACACTCCATGATAGTTAGCAAAGGAAGAAATGTATATTGGCTGGCACTCCTCACCGCCCTCATCATGCTACTGCCTGGCGATATTAGAGATGTATTGTATTTAGATTTTGAACGCGTAATGAATGGTGAAATATGGCGCGCGATAAGCGGTCATCTCACGCATCTGTCATGGACACATTGGCTGTTAAACATAGCAGGGCTAATGCTGCTGCAACAGTTTTATAGCCAATATTTCTCAACTTGGCACTGGCTTGGCGCATTAGTATTCATCATGCTTGCAGTAAGCATCGGCCTACTGACCTTCAGCGAAGAACTGAAATGGTATGGTGGGCTTTCTGGGGTGCTAATTGGTCTATTTTATATATCAGCAATTAACGATTATCAGCACAAGAAAATATTCAATGCGCTCGCGCTCGCAGGACTAAGCCTATACATTTTTATTCAACAGCTTTTGGGAGAACGTATTGAGGGGTTGGCAAACAGCGTTACTGTCGCCACGCGTGCGCACTTACTTGGGGCAATTGCAGGGCTGCTTTGGCTACTGCTGGCACATCTATGGAGCAAGCTTAACCATAATCGTTAAGGATTCCCAGCGCCGCTATTTCCACCAACGGCTATTTTTACATCTGCTGCAAGTCAAGCTGTTTAACAAGCATAATCGCATCTTCGCGCCCTACCGCTGCCGGATAATAGTTACGACGCACACCAAGCTCGTCAAAGCCATAGTCATGATAAAGTGCTAGAGCAGCAACGTTGGACTGACGCACCTCAAGAAAGAGTGATACGGCTTTAAGCTCCTTGGCGAGATCAATAATATATTCTAATAATATACGAGCTATCCCTTGCCGGCGCAGCTCAAGCTCAACGCAAAGATTTAGCACATGCGCCTCATCCGAGACGGTATTCATCAAAGCATAACCGACAATAACCTCTTCTCGTTCAACCACAAAACCATAATAGCCAACGCGCAAACAATCGTTAAATATACCTTTTGTCCAAGGGTAATCATAAGCGCGCTGCTCAATCGCTAACACAGCCGGCACATCCTGCCGTTGCATCGGACGGATAAGACAGGTGCGTGATATTGATGCTTCTATTTGATCTTTTTTACAGGCCATGACGCTTATAATGACTTAATACGATGAATAAATCACTAGGCCAAGCCCGCTTTGGCTTGTTGAAAAACCTGCTTTGCCATCAGTAAATCTTGCCAAACCTTGGCTTTTTCGCGCGGGGAGCGTAATAAATATACCGGGTGATAAGTGACTATAACTGGCGTTTTTTGCTCACCATAATGATAAACACGCCCACGCATCGCGTCGATTTTAGTGTCAGTCTTTAGCAGGTTTTGTGCAGCAACATGGCCTACCGAAATAATTATTTTTGGCTCAACCAAAGCGATCTGGCGCTTAAGATAAGCTTCGCAACTGTGCACCTCAGCAGGCAAGGGATCACGATTATTCGGCGGTCGACATTTCAGAATATTGGCAATATAGACCTGCTCACGCTCATAACCTAATGCGAAAATCATTTGCGTCAGCAACTGACCCGCTCGACCAACAAAAGGCTCGCCCTGACGATCTTCATCGGCACCCGGCGCCTCGCCAATAATCAACCAATCGGCGTGTTGATTGCCAACGCCAAACACCGTCTGCGTGCGACTCTGATGTAGCTCACACTGGCGGCACACTGCTACCTCATCCGATAAAGACCACCACTCACCCTCCTGATCACTATTCGCCTTAGTAACCGATGCTTCCTGTAATGCTTTAGCAACCGCAGGCACATTACTTTCAGCATCACGTAGCTGCCAACGCTGAATACCCATTGCACTCAAATACTCAGCTTGACGTGATGACATTAGACTTTATACCGGCGAGTTTTGTGGATGAGCACGGTTAGTCGGCTGCATAATCTTATTCGCCGCATGAACATAAGCGCGTGCCGAGGCAATGACAATATCCGTATCCGCGCCCTGGCCATTAACGATACGACCATTTTTGGCCAAACGCACCGTGACATCACCCTGCGAGTCGGTACCGCTTGTAATATTATTGACCGCATACAATTGCAGCTCAGAGCCACTTTCCACCAACGCCTCAATCGCTTTAAACACCGCATCAACCGCACCCGCTCCCGATGCTGTCGCTTGCTCTTCTTTACCATCAACGACAAGCACAACCTGAGCATTGGGTGTTTCACCCGTCTCTGACGTGACACAAACAGAAACTAATTTAATACGTTCGTTTTCAGTTTTAAGGTTGGCCTCGGTGACCAAGGCCTGAAGGTCATCATCATAGATATCATGTTTCTTGTCTGCCAAATCCTTAAAGCGGCCAAACGCAATGTTCAATTCTTCTTCAGAATCAAAATCAATATTCAATTCGCTTAAACGCGCACGAAAGGCATTACGACCCGAATGCTTACCCAATACCATCCGGTTTGCACTCCAACCAACATCTTCAGCACGCATGATTTCGTAAGTTTCACGGTGTTTTAACACACCATCCTGGTGAATGCCTGCTTCGTGCGCAAAGGCATTAGCACCGACAATGGCCTTGTTAGGTTGTACGGCAAAACCGGTAATACCCGACACCAAACGACTACACGACACGATCTGCGTAGCATCAATACTTACCTCGCACGGAAATACATCTGCACGCGTACGCATTGCCATAACAATTTCTTCTAACGCCGCATTGCCTGCACGCTCACCCAAACCATTAATGGTGCACTCAACCTGACGCGCCCCATTCATTACAGCAGATAGTGAGTTCGCCACCGCCAAACCTAAATCATTATGACAATGCACAGAAAATACTGCCTTATCAGAGTTAGGAATATTTTCAATCAAACGACGCATCGTTTCACCAAATTGATGGGGCACACTATAACCCACTGTATCAGGAATATTCACTGTGGTGGCACCGGCATCAATCACGGCCTCAAGCACACGACAGAGAAACTCAAACTCAGAACGACCCGCATCTTCAGGTGAAAACTCAACATTGTCTGTGTAACGTCGCGCCCGTTTGACCGCGGCAACCGCATGTTCCACCACCTCGTCTGGTTGCATACGCAATTTCGCTTTCATGTGAATCGGCGATGTTGCGATAAAGGTATGAATGCGTGCCGACTTCGCCCCTTTTAAGGCCTCAGCAGCACGGTCAATATCTTTATCCAACGCACGCGTCAAACCACACACGGTACTGTCTTTCACCGCATCAGCCACCGCTTTAACCGCATCAAAGTCACCCTGGCTGGCCATAGGAAAACCCGCCTCGATAACATCGACCTTCATACGCTCCAGCGCTTTAGCGATACGCACCTTTTCATCTTTAGTCATCGACGCGCCCGGGCTTTGCTCACCATCACGCAAGGTCGTATCAAAAATAATTAATTTTTCTTTACTGCTTGTACTGCTCATGATTCAAACTCCAACGACTACGGCTCAGCGATATAGCAAGTGTAACCGAGCCAATGCATTCAAAAAAGAAGTGGGGAAGGTATTTCTGTGATTTTTTCTGGCGCGATGCCAGTTATGCGATAGAGTCGTCTGCCTTACGGCAGTAGTCGGAACAGAACGAGCAAAAACCCGGCGCCAGCAGGAAGCTGTGCTGTGAATATTGGCTTAGTAGGGTTGACGCTCATGGCTTTAAGCTAGCACAAATTAATTGCCAATTAAAGCCCCGTTAAGCATCTATTGAGATAAACCAAGCCATCTTAGTGATTTTTCAGCAGCAACTCATAGGGGTTTCCAGCTCAAGCCCATCATCTGAGCCTGTATGTAATCCCCCCAATAAACAACAGGAGTCAAAAGTAGAAAATTCTCGTAAATTAAGAGCAGGAGTTTTCTATGAAAAAACCAAGACGAACAAACAGTCAGATACTAGCGATCTTAAAGCAGAATGAATCTGGCGTATCAGTGCCTGATTTATGTCGCGAGCACGGCATGAGCAGTGCGTGTTTTTACCAGTGGCGATCTAAATTCGGCGGTATGGATGCGTCACTAATGAAACGCATGAAGGAATTAGAAGATGAAAATCGGCGCCTTAAAAAGATGTACGCAGAAGAGAAACTAAAGTGTGAAATCGCCCGCGAGGCCATCGAAAAATACCCCGAGGGCACGTAGAAGTGGTAAAGCTATCTCGACGCAAAGAGATGACCCAACGAGCCAAAGATGAATATTCAGCAAGCATTCGTGTTGTGTGCAACGTATTTTCTATCAGTGAAACCTGTTATCGGTATCAACCGATATTGAGTGATGAAAATGCACTTATGGCTTGAATCCGCCCTATTGTTTCACGGAATTATATGAAACTCGATAGACAATGTCTATCAGGATATATCTGACAAAATTGCAAGCAAACTGTCTGCTAATATTTTAGTGGGATATAATGAGTGAACAGATTACAGAGCAATAATTTCTGTGAATAAACATAAATATCAATAACTTATAATAATTCATGGCTTGAATAGCGATAACAAGCAACCATATTTCTCAAAACAGACATAAAAATTCCAATACACTTGCTACAACATAAATAAAGGGGAGGGACTTTATGGAATATTCATTCATTATCGTACTGGTGCTGATTGTTGCTTTAGTGCTGTATGTCATTGGTATTTATAACCGTTTAGTCAGTCTGAAAAATCGTTTTGAAAATGCCTTTGCTCAAATTGAAGTACAACTTAAACGCCGTTATGACTTAATTCCGAATTTAATTGAAACTGCCAAGGGTTATATGAAGCATGAGCGTGAAACGCTTGAATCAGTCGTGGCTGCACGTAATGGTGCTAGTGCTATGCTGGATGCAGCACGCGCTAATCCAGGTAGCGAGGTGGCGATGAATGATTTGGCTAAGGCGGAAAGTAATCTGAATGCGTCGATGGGTAAATTTAATTTATTGGTTGAGGCCTACCCGGACATTAAGGCCAATGAAAATATGATGCAGTTGTCTGAAGAACTAACGACCACTGAAAATAAAGTGGCTTTTTCACGCCAGGCCTTTAATGATGCAGTCACGGCTTATAATGAATACCGTCAGAGTTTTCCACCTGTTTTCCTGGCGACGACTTTTGGTCATCCCACCGATGCAACGTTATTGGTAATGCCAGATAGTGAAGCTATTCAAGAAGCGCCTAAGGTTTCGTTTTAGAACAACCTAAAATAACGACCTCTTATCCTAACCTTCCCCCTCAATGGGAGAAGGCTCCTTAAATAATTGAACATTCTAATTACATGAATTTTTTTCAACAACAAGAGCAAGCGCGCAAAAAAACAGGGCAGCTCGTCGCACTGTTTGTTGTTGCTGTGATACTGATTATTGGCTTAACCACTCTCGTGGTGGCAAGCAGTCTTTGGGGCTTTGCTGTTTGGGGCAACACTGGAACAGCACTGTCAGCCGCAGATTATCTTAACTGGCCATTGCTGTTAAAAACGGCGCTTGTCATGAGTATCATTGTTGGCTGTGTCATTATCTATAAGCGTTCTCAACTGGGACAAGGTGGCTATACCATTGCTGAGCGCTTAGGCGGCACGCCTGTTTACTCTGACACGCAAGACCCTGACGAACGTCAATTATTGAATATTGTAGAAGAAATGGCCATCGCTGCGGGCATGCCTGTGCCACCGGTTTATGTGCTGGATGAAACAACGATCAATGCCTTTGCCGCAGGTCACTCTGATAGTGATGCGGTGTTAGGCATTACGCGTGGCGCGCTACAACGACTGACGCGTGATCAACTACAAGGCGTTATCGCCCATGAATTTAGCCATATTCTGCATGGTGATATGCGCCTTAATTTGAATTTAATTACTGTGCTGTCAGGTATTATTTTTATTGGTTTATCGGGTCGAGCATTGGTCGGTGGTATGAGTCGTACTCGCCGCAGCAACAATTTTGGTAGTACGGCGGTCTTTGCTTTAGGGGCAGGTGCAAGCTTGGTCTTAATAGGTGCCATCGGTACTCTTTTTGGTAATTTAATCAAGTCGGCAGTGTCAAGACAACGTGAATTTTTGGCGGATGCCTCTGCTGTGCAATACACGCGCAATCCGGATGGCATTGCTGATGCGCTAAAGGTGATTGGCTCGGGTGTTGGTAGCGGTGTACGCAGTCATGGTGTTGAAGAATTTAGCCATATGTTCTTTGGCGATGTATCTTCGGTGCGGAGTTTTGATTTTTTCGCTACACACCCTCCCATCAATGAACGTATTACACGTCTTGATCGTTATTGGGATGGCCAATACTTAACTGGTAAACCATTAGCATCAAACACACCAACAGCAGAAGAGCCTACCGCTAGCGGCTCCAGCATTATCGATAGCCTGCCTGACTCGTTAAAAGTTATTGGCATGCTTGATCCGGTAATGATGGCGATTGCTGGCGCTTTGATTAAATCACTGCCCTCACCGCTTTACCAGGCCGCACAAAACCCGGCTACGGCCTATGCACTGATGCTGGCCTTGCGACTTGATACAAAACCAGCGATTCAAACGCAACAATTGGGCTATCTGGCAGACAGCCCGGCAATGGCACAAGAAGTCCTACGTTTAAAACCGTTTGTTGATACATTACATGCCACTGAGATATTGCCATTGATTGAGATCGCCATTCCGGCATTAAAACGTCAATCAGCGCAACAATACCAACAACTTAAATGGTTGTTAACGCAGTTTATTATGGCTGACGCGATTTCAGATCATATGGAGTGGCTGCATTATCGTCTGCTTTGTCATTTTCTCGACCCGCAATTTACGAAAAAGGCAGAGACGAAAAAACACCGCCGCAGCTATCACAGTTTGCACCAAGTAGAGGGCGCTTGCTTAAATGTGTTGTCTTTACTAGCCAATGTCAGTCATAACGACGAAGAGCAACGTGATCAGGCGTTTTACAGTGGTTTAAAGCCACTGACCATCAAAGTAGGCCAGCGTACACACCAAGACGATTTAAATCTTAATGCAACCAACGCTGCGCTGGCACAATTGGAACACTTGGTGCCACTGCTAAAACAGCAGTTTCTTGCCGCCTGTGCTACCTGCATTGGCTATGATAATCAAGTAACGGTGATGGCTTGGGATTTGCTGCGCGTTATTTCGGCTTGTTTGAGCTGCCCTATGCCATTGGTAAGCAGGCCCGGTCGGCAACCTTATTAGCAATGGCCAATCTACGTAGTGTCAATACACCCCAAAAGGGTTTCTTCGACCCAAGGTCTAACCTATATTAGACCCTTTTCATTTAACGCGTAACGCGCTTGGTGCCGTTAGGCTGGGTCAGAATACGTACAGTATCGTTGATGGCAATTTTTTGATCGGCCTCTTGCACGATCGATATCACCTCACCATTATCAAGCTCAATGGTGATTTCCTGGCCTTTGCGACGGGTAAAGCCTTCTTCTGCAGCAGCGCCAACAACACCACCGACCACTGCGCCAATTACACCTCGTACGCGATCACCTGAGCTATCGGCCGAACCCGCGCCGATGACACCACCAACAACGGTACCTGCTGCGGCACCAATTGGTGTTTTAGTGCCTTCGATCAGCACATTTTCAACCGCAATGACAGTACCCACTTCAACGGTCTGAACATGCTGTGTCTCGCCACGTGAGTAAACCTTGCCGGATTTACTCGACGCACAAGCGCTTGCCATAAGCACTAACACTAATACAACACACAGTTTTACCCAATTGTTTGGCTCAATCTTTTCCAGGGAAATCATTATTTTTTCTCCTTTAGAGTGTTAGCGTATTGACTATTTGCGCAGCCAGGCGCCGCCTAGTGATCGCTGAACCATTTGTCCGTTTACCGTCTTTGCAATCGCTTTTTTCGCTGCTAATTGTTCGACAGCGGCAAGACTGGTACCGTTGCGTTTAGCAATTTTTTGGTAGCTCGCTTTACGCTTGGCATTGATGTCATTCGCCAACGCAACAACACCTGCATTGGCTTTTACCACACCGATATAACCCGTCACACTTTCACCGACCAGCAGTTGTGACTTAGCTTCTTGTAAGCCTAGTGCGAATGCAGAGAGTGGTAATAACATTGCCACGATTAGCGCCGTAAACCGGCAATAGCGACGCATTGAACGCATTGAATAAACAAGAGGATAAGTGGCAGTTTTGAGAGTATTCATCATTAGAACAACCCTCCTTCTTCTGAGAATAAATCATCAATGTCTTTTTCTACTTTGACACGAATTTCGTGTTCAATTTTGACATTCAAATTAATAGTGATCGGCTCATCTGGCGCCTGCACCTTTATCGTTGGCGCACAAGCGGCTACAAAAGTGAGTACAATGGCAGATAATAATATGCGCTGTAAACTGTGATTCAAATTGGCTAGCATTGTATTTTTACCTAAGCTCCTTATTTATAACAAGAGCCAGTGTCAAAAAATCCTTCGTTAATTATCAACATGCTGCTTTAACCCTTGCTGAACACGTTGGTCAATTTTATCAGTTAAGTCGTCGGCAAGTTGTAAACTTTGCAACAAAGACTTCACGTTTTCTTCAATATTTACATTCAGTTTGATTTGGCGACCATTTTCAAATTCAGGATTGTGGCCAACAATCGATAATTGCAGCACCATGTCACCACTGGGTTGGTAGTTCACCACCGCGCTAAGCTTGTCATAACGAAAATTTTCTAACGCCTTAGCTACTATCTCTAAGCCTTCATTGTCTTTAATCAACGCTTGGAGATCATCACCACGATAGGCCAACACACCACCCGGCGAACGTGCTGCCAAAACACCTGCTGCGACAGAGAGCTCCCCGTTTGATAAGGTAATGGGTATGCGACCATCGATCAACCCTGAACCCTTTAAACCTGGCTGCTGCTCAAGCGACAATATCTCTTGCAGGTTAAGACCCTGCACAGTGACATCAAACTGCGTCTCTTTATTGGGCTGCCAAAGCAAGCTTTTAAAGGCGATACGCCCACCGAGTGTGCGAGCAGAGAAATCGCTAATGACAAACGCTGTTAGGCCCTTTTCTGTTCCCCGTTCTATTACAGTTGGCTGCACATTAAAACGTATATTCTTCACAGGAAATCCAACATCGAGTAGATCAAGCGAAACAGTACTTTTTTTCTTGCTGGAAAATGCAAACAAATCATCAATAATGATTCGGCTAGCGCCTCCATTTAGCACCATGTCGCCATAGTTACCGGCCACTCCGGTGAGGCGAGCGCTAACTTTTACTTTGGTGTTATCTTGCAATAATAACAATGAAATATTCGCGTCCAGCATGCCTTCTTGCAACTGCAGGTCTTCCATATCGAACAAAGGCAGCAGCACCGGCAAAGTCTCAAGCCAGCCTTTGAGCGGGCTAGCAACTGTCTGCCAATGTATGCCGCCGCTTGCCTCTTGCCGCTCATAGGCGAACTCTCCACCCATCACATTGTTTTCTTTATCGAATGAAAGCGTATGGGTGCCTGTTAAAACATTCTGATCCGCCCTGAATTGTGCATTGAGGTTAAGTGCCAAATCATCATTTGCCGCAATATTTTTAAGCAATAGTTCGGCAGCGAACAGACCGTTTATAGTCCATTTATCAGCCACGCCCAGAGCCTGTTCTATATCGATATCAATCGTCGACGGCGCAACAATAAAGTCACCTGCACGCAACGGGTTACTCACCAAGCCAAGTTGAACATTATTAAATTGCCATCGCTGTGCCGCAATATCATAATCAACGACCGCCTCTTTTCTAAAACTAAGTCTTGGCGCATCCAGCGTATGCTCAGCGAATTTAACGCGTGGTGAAGTCCAAGATGAGTGTTGATTGATTGATACAGAAAGCTGATGGCTACGCGCGTTGATTAACCCAGCCAAATCAAGCTTTGATGGCGCCACATAACCGTCTGCAAAATCAAACTGGCCCAATGGCAAGCTCAACGTATAACGTGCATTAAGGGAGATTACATCGTCAACAGTCACGCTTGGTGAATCAAGGGTAAGCTGCCATTGCTGTCCATCAATTAATGGCAGGCTTACTGTAACAAGACCTTCAATATCCCATTGCTGTAAATCAGCTAATTTTGCCAACGCCAAATTTGATTGAAAATGCAGCGGCTTAATAATTTGTATAGACAGGGGCTGGTCTATCGCAAAGGGTAATAACTGAGGAAATGACCTAGAAAACACCAAAAGCTCGTCGGGTAGTACGGTTCTTATATTAGATTTTTCATCTATGGTGATAGCAGTACTGACATGATCAATAGCAAAATTCATATGCAGCTCAGCTGCCGTATCGTAAGGGTACAAAGGCGTAGAAACAGAATTGAGTTTGGCGTAGACATCACCCGATAAGTGATATTTGATCGGTGAACCAGCGACAATTTTTTTATGGATATAGCCATGCGGCTTAAGCGTCACTTGACCCGATATTTCAACCTCTATCGGCTCAAACAAACGTAACTCTCTGCCAAATTGATTTAAACCTAGTGGGTCAAAAACTAATTCGGCTTTATTAATTTCAATCGCATCGTTACGATCTGATAGCCGTGCTTTAAATAATAACAAGGGCACATCATCTTTATCTTGAGTTGTCACTGACAATGAAAACTGACCGCTACGTGTTATGAATGATACGGCCTTATAGCCTAACCTTTGCTGGCTATCTTCTCGCACCACCAATAATTCTAGCTGCATACGATCAGCGATACGGTAACCCGACACAACAGCCTCATATTTAGCATTATGCTGCTGGCCATGCCAGTTGATGAATAGTTTCTCAATATTCAATGATCGCAATGGCACTAATGTTAACCATTGTGCGGGCACAATTAATTCAAAATCATCCGATGTGCCCGCCTCACTGCGGCTACGGCTATCTATTTCAAGATAGGCTTTTTCAACGGAAAGTACGGGTAGATCACCACGCAGAAGGGCAAGTAAATTTATCTGGACGTTAGCATTGCGCGCTTCAAGTCGCCACTTTATTGTGCCCTGGCGTGATGCAAGGTTGAGCCAATTTAGCCTGAGCGCATTCCATTTTGGTCGCTCGGCACTGACAGAAATACTTTCGAAACCCTGGCGCTCTAATTGTCTTAAAAGGGTATTTTCGACAAGATAAGGTGCCGCGAAATACGCCATAACAACCAGCAACACTATAACGAAAAATAGCTTAACAATAATTTTAAACAGAAATTTCATACCATGAGCCTTTCAGACTTAGGATGAATCAGATTAAAACTAGGGTCTGTTGACGTTTCATTTTTATCGCTGCAGTGATAAAAATGAAACGTCAACAGACCCTAAATGAACTATATCGGTTTAGCTTTTTTCTTGATTATCATCATTTTCCCGTTTTGAACGGCTACGCATCAACGCCTCTGCGGGGCCTGATAGGGCATAAATCAAAAATCCAGCGAATAATACGATTGGCGGGTCGATAGAAACCAGGACAAAGACCATCACCACAACAAGCAAGGCAACAAAAGGCACGCGACCCTTAATATCAAAGTCTTTAAAGCTACGAAAGAGAATATTGCTGACCATTAGCAAGCCAGCAAATAAGGTCACCACCACGCCAATCAGCGTAAAAAACCGGCTTGGCTCGCTCGCCACATCAGCACCAAGCCAGTCACTAGCGACCCAAACAAACCCTGGACCAAGGCCGCGGCAGCAGGACTGGCTAGACCTTTAAAAAAACGTTTTTCTGTACCACCATTTTGCGAATTAAAGCGTGCTAATCGCAACGCAGCACAAGCCGTATAAATGAAAGCAACCAACCAACCCACCTTACCCAAGGATTGCAAGGACCATAAATAAATAACTAATGCAGGCGCCAAACCAAAGGCAACCATATCAACCAGGCTGTCATATTCGGCACCAAAAGCACTCTGAGTATGGGTCAAACGCGCGACTCGACCATCAAGACCATCGAGCACCATGGCGACAAAAATTGCCACCGATGCCGCTTCAAAGTGATGATTAATGGCAGAAACTATGGCATAAAAACCAGCAAACAAGCCTGCTGTGGTGAAAAAGTTTGGTAATAGATAGATGCCACGGCTGCGCGGCTTGCGTTTATCCATAGCATCTTTGTCGGCTTGGTTCCCGGACTCTTGTTCAATGCTCATAGACCGACTCACTCAACCATGATTACCTTATACAGCCATTTTAATGGACAAAATGCGCAAGTACTGATTCGCCAGCCACCAATCGATCACCTACCTTAACATCAACACGCGATGTGTCGGGGATATAGACATCGACGCGGCGACCAAAAGGAATATAACTGACTTGCCGACCCTGACCAACCCGCTCACCAGTGTGATAGTAACACTTAGGATAATGGCCTAAATAGCCACGATGCACCACCATAACAACATCATCTTGCTCATCTGTGCGAACGACCATTGATAGAGCAGTGATGTTTTTTCCGCGCTGTTTAATATCCGGTGCATTACGACTCAAGGTTATTATCTTACCTTCTGTAACACTGTGTACGGCATAAGCACCGGTTTTAGAAAAATCGATAGTAATACGTTGATCCATATGGTCGGTCTGTGGGTTATTCATTGGCACAATTTCCACAACCTGGCCATCGATTGGTGAAATAACCGCCAAAGGGTCGGCAGGTATGGAACGCCACGGATCGCGAAATAGGTACAGCAGTATGCTGAATATCAGGCAAAAAAACAGCGCTAAAATCAGGCTGAATTGAAAACAGACTATCGCCAATAAAGCAGCCGCAGAAAATAACGGCCACCCTGCCAAAGAAACAGGACTGTGAGTACGCCGACCCATTATATTTACAGTGTCACGCCAAGCGCTAACACAACAACAAGAAAGCTCTAATCAATTCATGACTCCGACCTAGAGTCGATCAAAGATCGTTTAGTTTTTTGAATGATCAACAATTTTGCTTTCACTGATCCATGACATCATTGAGCGCAATTTAGCGCCGACTATTTCGATTTGGTGTTCTTCACCTAAACGACGTTTGGCCTTAAGTGTGGCAGCACCAGCCTGATTCTCAAGAATAAATTCACGGGCGAATTCACCATTACGAATTTCTTCAAGAATGCGCTTCATCTCGGCCTTGGTTTCGCTGGTAACAATACGTGGGCCGCGGGTGAGATCGCCATATTCTGCTGTATTGGAAATCGAATAACGCATATTAGCGATACCGCCTTCATACATCAGATCAACAATCAGCTTAAGCTCATGCAAACATTCAAAATAGGCCATTTCAGGCGCATAACCCGCTTCAACTAAGGTCTCAAAACCTGCCTGTACCAATGCCGTGGCACCACCACAGAGCACAGCCTGCTCACCAAACAGATCGGTTTCGGTTTCTTCGCGGAAATTAGTTTCAATCACACCGGCACGGCCACCACCATTAGCGCTGGCATAGGACAAAGCGATTGCTTGCGCCTTACCTGACGCATCTTGATGCACGGCGATCAAAGTTGGCACACCACCGGAATTTTCATAGGTAGAACGCACCAAGTGGCCGGGGCCTTTTGGTGCAATCATAATGACATCCAAATCCGCACGTGGCTCGATTTGGCCATAATGAATATTAAAACCATGGGCAAAGGCTAATATGGCACCCTTTTTCAGGTTAGGCTCAATTTCCTTACGATAGACACGCGCCTGATTCTCATCTGGCAATAACACCATGACGACATCAGCATCTGCTGTCGCTTTTGCAACAGACTTGACAGTCAACCCAGCATTAGTGGCTTTCACTACAGAGCCAGACCCTTCACGTAAACCAACCACAACATCGACACCAGAGTCTTTCAGGTTATTGGCATGAGCATGACCCTGTGAGCCATAACCCAAAATTGCTACCTTCTTCGATTGAATAATCGACAGGTCTGCATCTTTATCGTAATACACGTTCATAGCCAAAATAACTCCTGTTAAAAATAGTTATCAAAATAAATGGGGGATAAATTTCTTACAAAATTCTTACAAACTCAGACCTTTATCACCACGCGCAATACCTGAGGTACCTGAGCGCACGGTTTCAATAATCGATGCACCTTCCAGCGCTTGCAAAAAGGCGTCTAACTTGCTGCCGGTGCCGGTCAACTCAATGGTGTAGGTGCGAGGCGTAACATCAATAATGCGACCACGAAAAATCTCGGCGAGACGCTTGAGTTCTTCGCGATCACTGCTACTTTTAATTTTGACCAACAGCATTTCCCGCTCGATGTGCGCGTCCTCGGATAAATCGACGAGTTTGACGACGTCAATCAATTTATTAAGCTGCTTGGTAATTTGCTCAATAATTTGATCCGAACCACGCGTGACTAACGTCATGCGTGACATCGTGGGGTCTTCGGTGGGCGCCACGGTCAGCGACTCAATATTGTAACCACGCGCAGAAAATAAGCCCGCTACCCGCGATAATGCACCGGCTTCGTTTTCAAGCAAGATTGAAATAATGTGCTTCACGCTAAATCCCGTTCTGCTGTCATATGTGCTGGCAGATGCATTTTATGATGCCCTTTGCCTTGCTCGATCATCGGAAAAACGTTTTCAGATTGATCGGTAACAAAGTCGATAAAGTATAAACGCTTGGTGTCTGCAATGGCCTCTTTAAGTGCTGCCTCGACATCCGCCGGTGACTCGACACGTAGCCCAACATGACCAAAGCTTTGTGCCAAGGCAACAAAGTCCGGCAGCGCATCCATATAGGACATGGCATAACGGCCTTCATAGAAGAATTCCTGCCACTGACGCACCATGCCCATATAGCGGTTATTAAGCGATACCACGTTGATGGGCAAATTGTATTGCAAGCACGTTGAAAGCTCTTGAATACACATCATAATGCTGGCTTCGCCGGTGATGCAGCAAACGGTTTCATCAGGATAGGCCAACTGCACGCCCATTGCTGCCGGCAGACCAAAACCCATGGTGCCTAAACCACCCGAATTAATCCAACGACGTGGCTTGTTAAAGCCATAATATTGTGCTGCCCACATCTGGTGCTGACCAACATCTGACGTGATAAAGGCATCACCCTTGGTGACTTTGTGCAGGCTCTCGATCACACTTTGCGGTTTAATGATTTTAGATTTTGTGTCATAACGCAGGCAATCTTTACTACGCCAGTCTTCTATCTCACCCCACCATTTAGCAACAGCCTCTTTGTCTGTTTTGACAGCTTGCTCTTTCAGCAAGATCATCATATCGGTTAAGACACTGCTTACTGAACCAACAATCGGCACATCAACTAATACACTCTTGGAAATCGAGGCAGGGTCAATATCAATATGAATCTTTTTGGCGTAAGGACAGAATTCGTCTACTTTGCCGACAACGCGATCATCAAAACGCGCACCAATGGCCAACAAAACATCGCAATCATGCATTGCCATATTCGCTTCGTAAGTGCCATGCATCCCCAGCATGCCCAAAAACTGCTTATCTGATGCCGGAAAAGCACCCAGGCCCATCAAGGTGCTGGTGATAGGAAAACCCAACATTTGGGTAAATTCGATCAACAGCTCCGAGGCGTTATCGAGTACAACACCACCACCACCACTGTAAATCATCGGCTTTTTCGCCGCCAATAACATGTCAACTGCGCGTTTTATCTGGCCACTATGACCTTTTTCCACCGGGTTGTAGGAGCGAATCTCAACCTTTTCAGGATAGTGATACGCGGTACGAAGCGCCGTCACATCTTTTGGTACATCAATCACCACTGGGCCAGGTCGACCACTGCTGGCGAGATAAAAGGCTTTTTTAATCGTCTCTGCCAAATCTTTAACATCCTTGACCAGGAAATTATGTTTGACACAGGGACGGGTAATGCCCACCGCATCGACTTCTTGAAAGGCATCACTACCAATAGCCCAGGTATTAACCTGACCGGTAATAATCACCATCGGAATCGAGTCCATATAGGCCGTGGCGATACCCGTTACCGCATTCGTCGCGCCGGGGCCAGACGTCACCAGCAACACACCCGGCTTGCCCGTTGCGCGAGCATAGCCGTCCGCAGCATGCGATGCGCCCTGCTCATGACGCACCAAGATATGCTTAACAGCATCTTGCTTAAACAAAGCATCATAGATATACAAAACCGCACCGCCAGGATAGCCAAAGATGTATTCAACACCCTCGTCTTTAAGGCTTCGCGTTAGAATTTCTGCGCCCGTCAGTATCTCGACGCCAGTTGATTGCTGCTGCATGGTCTTTTAAGAGTAAGTAAGCCAAAGAGTTAGAACGAGGTATTATGCCACGGGTCTGGCCATCCAGCATAATGCTTTTCTGGCTTGCACGCCCCTACGTGGGAGCCCATACTGAGGTTCCCTCAATAAAACGGACGATTTAATTGGGGCAACCTCAGAGCCATTTAATAATCCGAGCTCCATATCAACACTCGCTCACAGCGCTCTCAACACTTGCCAGGGTGGCTGCTGCAATACGCGTCGCGTTGCAACAAAACCCACCGCGCTGACTAAGACGACACCCGACACACAGCCCCATAGCCAAACATAGGGGCTTATCACAACTGTCAGGTCAAACAAGGCCGACGCGATAACACTTGCTATAACCGTAGCAACCATCGAGGCGATCAAGCCAGCCATTAAACCCAAGCCAATAAATTCAGCCAGGTTGGCTTGATTAAGCTGGCGACGACTGGCGCCCAGAGCACGCATTAAGGCGCTGTGACGTATACGCTGATCCAGCGTCGAATGTATCGCTGCAAATAACACGACACAACCCGCACACAGGGTAAAGATAAAGACATATTCAACAGCGCGTGTCACGCGATCAATAATCTGTTTGATTTGCAAAACCAAACTTCCCACATCGATCAACGTGACGTTAGGCAACTCTGTCACAATGTCACGCACCAAATCATTATGCTGCGCCCTGAGGGAATGCGATAGCATTTCTGAAGAAGTGCTCTTGGAGGCTACTGCTGTAGGCGGTGGTTGATAATAAGAAGAAATATATGCCGTTGGTTGATCTATCATTACGTCAGGAGAAAAAATCATATAAAAATTCACCTGAAAAGAATCCCATTCAACCTTGCGCAGATTAGCCACCTTCGCCTCAACCTCGACTCCAGCAATATTGACGCGAATTCGGTCACCTATGCTGGCGCCGATACGAGCGGCGAATTCCTGCTCTAAAGAAACTAAACCTTTATCGCTACCACTCCACCATCGGCCTTCGACGACAGGGCTGTGCTCAGGAACAGTCATTGCAAATGACAAGTTTAGGCTTCTCGAGGGACGACCTTGATCTTCATGGTCACCATCCACCGCAATCTCGCTGAGATCGATTGCATTAATCGCCACCAGGCGTCCTCGCACTGCCGGATGCAGCAATGGTCGCTCAAGATTATGTTGGTCAAATAAATCATACAGCTGTTGTTGTTGACCCGGCTGTAAATTGATTAAAAATTGATTCGGTGCTTTATCGGGCAGGCTCGCCTGCCATTGGACTAACAGATCATTGCGTATCAAAGCAAATAATAGCAGCACCATTAAACCAATACCGCAAGCAGTTAACTGCATCGCGGTATCGCCACTGCGTTGCGTCATTGCACGCAAACCAAGGCGCCAACCATAACCACTCTTTAACGGTATCAACCGCAACAAACGAATCAACAAATGAGCCGAGACGTAAAGTAAAATAACAGCAACGGCAACTCCTAATACGACATAGATAACCAAACGTATGTCTCGCGCTTGCCATATCATTAAGGCAACAACCACTGTGATGCCCAAGGCATAGGCGCTAATACTTTTCACCTCTATATTGCCAAGATCATGGCGCAGCACGCGCAGGGCAGGGACTTTTCTTAATTGCAGTAATGTTGGAAAAACAAAACTTAGCAACAATGCCATACCAATCAAAAAAGTACTCAACCCCGGCAACCACCCAGGCAATGGTAGCTGAGCGGATATTAGCGGTGCCAAGATCTGACTGAGAAAAAACTGGGCACCATAGCCTAGCGCCACACCCAAGGCCGTGGCGACAATACCGGTAACAACAAGCTGACCGGCAATAATGATGAAAATCGTATGATAACTTGCACCCATGCAGCGCAATAGTGCACAGTCATCGAGATGCAAGGACAAATAACGGCGGCTTGCACTAACGATAGCAACTCCAGCAAGGACAATACTCACCATCGCTGCAAGTCCCAAAAAACGCTCAGCACGATCAAGCGCAATAGCCACTTGTGGCCGTGCTTGCTTAACATCTTGCAGCTGCTGATCAGGAGCAAGTAGAGGTGTTACTTGCTCACGAAACTTTTCCAGTTGCGTATTGGCCCCAGCAATTAATAGCGTATAACGCGCTCGGCTGCCTCGTTGCAGTAATGCCGTTGCAGCCAGGTCTTGATGATGAATCATCACGCGTGGTGACATGGCGACGAAGTTGCTAGCTTGATCTGGCTCTTGCTCCAGCACGGCGCTGACGACAAATTCCTTGTTACCGAGTTTGACCCGACCACCAACCTCAAGTGCTAGCTGCGACAACATGCGCAGGTCTAACCATGCCTCACCACGCGCCGGGCCATGGCTGCGCTCAACAATTTCAGCGCCAATTTTATTGCGAATACGTAATTGCCCACGTAATGGGTAGGCATCACCCACTGCCTTGATGCCACCTAACCGTAGTTTGCTGTCTGTCACTGCGACGCTGGGAAATTCAGTTTTAAAGTCAAATTGCAAGCCCAGTGTATTGGCCTGCTCCATAAATTTAGTCTCGATGGGGTGGTCTGATTGCAGCACTAAGTCAGCACCCAGCAAATCATTTGCCTGGTTGGCTAAGGCCTGCTGTACGCGATCGGTAAAGGCCTCGACAGCGGTCATGCCCGTAGCCGCAATCAATAAAGCCCAAAAGAGTATTTGTATCTCACCACTGCGCCAACTGCGGCGCAGCATGCGTAACGATAAGCGCAGTGCATTCACGACTGCGACGCCATAATACGCCCCGCCTCCAGGGTGATGGTGCGCTGACAATACTGCGCCACTTTATCGTCGTGGGTGACAATCAATAAGGTTGAGCCATGCTGCTGATTCAGACGGGTTAATAGCTCAATGACGGCTTGACCTGTGTCGCGATCAAGGCTGCCGGTAGGCTCATCGGCGAACAATAACTTGGGCTGCGTGACAAAAGCACGTGCAAGCGCAACCCGCTGTTGTTCACCACCGGATAATTGTGATGGGTAATGACGCAAGCGATGGCCTAGTCCCACTTGGTGTAAGTGCTCCTGCGCCTTGTCCGCTGCCATCGCATCGCCTTTTATTTCCAGCGGCAGCGCAACGTTCTCCACTGCGTTCAAGTTTGCCAACAATTGAAACGATTGAAAGACAAAGCTGATATTATCACCACGCAGGCGTGCACGCTGATCTTCATCGAGGTCAAATATCGCAATATCGTTGAGATAAACCGAACCACTGCTGGGTGTGTCCAAACCTGCTAGCAAGCCAAGCAAAGTAGACTTGCCGGCACCCGAAGCACCGACAATGGCGACACGCTCACCTGCGTTTACGCTAAAATTGATGTCTTGTAACAATTGCAAGTTACCGCCTGGGCCGACAACTGACTTACAAAGTGATGACACGGTTAATATTGGGGGCAATATTGGAGAGCAATCTTTTTTAGTATCCATGAATAAACTCGTTAAAATCTTATTAGCCAATCTCATCAATATCGTCTTGTTTGTGACCACGACTAACGCATCAACTGTCAACAAACCGAGCATTCTTGTTATTGGCGACAGCCTCAGTGCTGCCCACAATATGCCGCAAGCAGCCGGCTGGGTAAGCTTATTACAAGCGCGTCTTAGCGAAAGTCATTTCGACTTCACTGTTGTTAACGCCAGCATCAGCGGTGACACCAGCGCTGGTGGCTTGAACCGCATTGGTAAAGCACTCAACTACGCTAAACCCTCTCTCACCATTATTGAGCTCGGTGCTAACGATGGCCTGCGTGGCTTGTCTCTCAACGAGATGAGAAACAATCTTGACCAAATGATTACTATGGCACAATCCAACGGCTCCAAGGTACTGCTGCTTGGTACGCGGTTACCGCCAAATTATGGTCCACAATACACCCATGACTTTAGTAATAATTATACTCTGCTAGCAGACAAATACGCGGTTACGCTGGTTCCCTCAATGTTAAACGGATTCGAAGACAACCCCGACTATTTTCAACCCGACCAGCTCCACCCATCCATAAAAGCACAAGAACGAATACTGGATAATGTCTGGCCTGCGATTAAATCACTACTGGAAGGCATCTCTAGGGGGTGTTAACAATTACCTTCGTTGGTGTAATTCTGAGTCATTTTTCGTGCTGGCAAGGCGTGCTGAGGCGTAATAGTTGTTCTATTGCGCCCTGAGGGAATGCGGTAGCATTCCTGAGGAAGTACTCTTGGGGTGCAACGATGCGCAACGCAGTCAGCGCGAAAAAAGATCAGAATTTCGCCACGAACGGTGATTGTTAACACCCTTTATCGTCCATCCAGATAAGGCTCGCCATGCGACCTGTGCTCTTGCCATCACGGCGATAAGAAAAAAAACGTGCTGAATCAGTGTAAGAGCAAAACTCCCCACCATATATTGCTGCAACCCCAGCCTTGCGCAAGCGTAATCGCGCTAATTCATATAAATCTGCATGCCAATGCGCATCGCTACTTGTTGTAAAACAGGCAGCGCTGTCTTGGTCTAAAGCCAACGTCCGATAAACCTCTACACCTACCTCAAATGCTTTACTACTGATAGCCGGGCCGAGCCAAGCCAGCATCTGATTCTTATGACTAGAACGGGGATTAGAATGGCCATCAAAATGCGTCAACGCTGCCTCAATTACGCCTTGCGCTAGACCGCGCCAACCCACGTGTACAGCAGCAATAATTTTATGTCGACGATGACAGAGCAATATCGGCAGGCAATCGGCTGTCATCACGGCACATACCTGCCCTGCTGCTCGTGTGTAACTTGCATCCGCTTTGGGTACCATCCCCTGCTCATCCGTATCACTAAGCTCAATCACACGATTACCGTGCACCTGTGTCAACCAATGGGGCGACTGCGGCAAATTAAGCAAACTGGCAAGTTGTACTCGATTTAACGATACATTATTTGCTGTATCACCCACATGTTGAGCAAGATTAAAACTTGCGAATGCCCCAGCACTGACACCACCCTGACGTGTCGTCGTTACCGCCTTTACCCAGTGCGGTGCTGGCCAACTTGGGGTGATAAGGGGGGCGCTCCGCATCATTATATTATGTGCCTTAAAGAAACCATGTGCGTCGCATTAATTGTCACTGTGCAGTTTGTCATCCACGCGCAAGGCGTCGGCCACGGCCAGCATGTCATCAGGGATCGGTGCTTGCCAACCAATCATCTCTTTGCTTTGAGGATGTACCAGCTCAAGTTCAAAAGCATGCAGGGCTTGTCGCTTAAAATTATCTAGGCACGCAGTCAGCTCTGCTGAGGCACCTGCCATTCTACGTGCACGGCCGCTGTACACTGGATCGCCTAGCAGCGGATACTTTATATGTGCCATGTGCACACGAATTTGATGAGTGCGACCTGTTTCGAGCTGCACATCAATCATGGTGTGACAACGAAAACGTTCGCGTACGCGATAATGGGTAATGGCTTCGCGTCCTGTTCTGCCGCCGGCTCTAACTACCGCCATACGTTGACGATTAACAGGGTGGCGCGCAATCGGCTCATCAATAGTCGCACCAGCCACCATGGCGCCTTGAGCAATCGCCACATACTTGCGTTTGACGCTACGCTGCTCCATCTGTGCCACCTGAACCTTATGTGCCTGTAAAGTTTTGGCAATAACCAATAAGCCCGTTGTATTCTTGTCTAGCCGATGCACAATCCCCGCACGCGGCAAAGTAGCAAGATTCGGCGCATAATATAATAAGGCGTTAACCAAGGTACCTTGGTAGTTTCCTGCCGCCGGGTGAACAACCATTCCATCCGCTTTATTAATAACAATAAGCTGGTCATCTTCATAGACTATATCGATAGCAATGTCTTGCGCCAGCCAGGTGTCATCAGCAATCTGCTGCGGCTTTAATACAACTTCATCGCCTTCATGCACTTTGTCTCTAGGTCGCAACACCTTACTATTAACCGTAACCAGCCCCTCATCAACCCATTGTTTTAAACGTGAACGCGAATACTCTGGCCATAGGCGTGCCAGTGCCTGATCGAGCCTCATGCCTGCTAGCTCGTCGCTAATCGACTGACGCAATTCATTCGTATTATTTGTCGTTACTGTCATAAATAAAATTGACCCAATTCAAAGCCCACATCAACATCAATACGAGCATTGATATTGATTAAACATTTTAATAACACCTGCTAACCTTCAGTTTTATCTTACAACAACACATAAGTATCCATATCAAAATTAAGGCAACGTTGTATAAGCTCTGCTATAGTCCAGCCATCACTATCACTTATCATCGCACTGATGACTAAGGTCTGCATACCTTGCTGGAGCTGAGGTTTTTGAATAAATTAACGCTGCTTGGCTTGGCCGCACTATTATGTGTGTCCTGTTCGAGCACACCAAACACGGCGCCGTCTAACACTGGCAGCGAACCAGACCTTACTGCTGGAAATACGGCCATGGCAATCTATGCACGCGGCCAAAACGCCGTGGATAATGGTAATTTCCGTGAAGCATTAAATCAGTTTACCCGCTTACGCACGCAATTTCCTGAAGACAAAACAACGCCACAGGCGCTGCTCGGCAGCGGTTATGCGCATTACAAGCTGGGTGATAGTAATGCTGCAGTCGAAGCCAGCAACGCCTTTATTCAAACCTATGCAAACCATTCGCTCATTGATTACGCCTATTATCTGCGCGGCCTCGCTCGCTACAATGATGGAATTAAACAACTGCAAAGCAGTCAGCTAACGGGTAATGCGCGCACTGCTATAGCACGTAAAGCATTTGCGTCGTTCGCTGAATTAGTCCGCCGCCACCCTAATAGCAAATACAATCAAGATGCCCGTATTCGCATGGAAGTCCTACACAGCAAATTAGCTGAACATGAAATTAAACTGGCAAAAACTGCTTTGTCGTTCAATAAATATAAAGAAGCCATTGCCCGCGCTGAATACATAATTAAAAATTATACTCGCTCGGAATCTACACCAGAAGCCTATTCAGTAATGATTGAGGCATTTACAGCACAAGGTAGCCTGGTACAAGCCTCTGATGTGCGCCAAGCGCTTAAACGCAAATATCCCGATTATCGTCATACTACTAGTGCGCATACTAGCGGCAATGAGGTAATCCGTGTTGACCCCGCTAAGCTGAAGCAGCGCCAAATTGCAAAACAAAGTGCCCGCTTTGCAATCGAAGCTGCCAATAAACCTCGCCCACGCACTGAGCCAAACCTAGAGAGTGAAAACCAAGTCCAACTCATATCACCCAATACTGCTGACCTTAGCGATTTCACTGACAATGATAATGAACTCAAACGGGAATCGTGGTATTTGTCACAGCCTGGCGCTAGCTATACCTTACAATTACTTGGCACTAACGATGAAAAAGCCTTGCAAGATTACATTAAGAAACATGATATTGCTGCAGAAGCAGGCTATTTTCGCGCACGCAATGAAGGCAGTCATTGGTTTACGCTGACTTATGGTCATTACCGCAGCAAAAATGAAGCCTTACTTGCGTTAAAGGGACTCAGTGCTGAGTTACAGCTACCGAACCCCTGGGTGCGCTCGATGTCGGATATTCATAACAAACTCAATAGCCGTTAATGCGCAATCGCGAGTGGCTTTGTCGTTCTGGCCGTTTATAATGTTGGCTTAACTTTTTGGTATATCACTGTGCTTTGCTTACGCCCAATACTTCTACTGTTTCTGCTGGCTTCACTGTTAGTCACCAGTGGCTGTTCATTATTTCCTGACAAAGAGGATGTCCCTACTAACTGGACTGCCGCCCGCCTTTATGATGAGGCAACTGCCGCCTATAATAAAAAGTCCTACGATGCCGCCATCGAACATTTTCAAGAACTGGAAAAACGCTTTCCATTTGGGCCTTTTGCCCAGCGCGCACAACTCAATATCGGCTTTGCTTATCTTGATAATGAGGAACTTGAAGCAGCCTTAAGTGCAGCTAATCGCTTTATTCGCCTAAACCCACGCCATGAAAAAGTAGATCGTGCTTATTATCTGCGCGGCTTAGCCACATTTGATGATCGTTCGGGAAAATTTGGCCCTATCCGCTTCTTTGACCCAGCCACCCGTGACCCACGTACACTTACCGAGTCGTTCCGATATTTTTCGCAGCTGGTAAATAAGTTTCCCGCAAGTCAATACAGCTCAGATGCACGGCAGCGTATGGTTTACTTACGTAACACCCTGGCTAAGCACGAACTGCATGTCGCACGCTTTTACGTTAAACGTGGTGCCTTTATCGCCGCAATTAATCGCGCCAAATATATTATTGAAAAGCTGCCAGAGTCGCCAGCCACCGCTGATGCCTTAGCCATACTAATACGCACTTACAAACATCTCGGCATGCACTACTTAGCGAACAATAGCCTACAAGTGTTGCAGCTAAATTACCCTGATCACCCACAGGCCAAAGCCTTACGAAAACGAACGAAGAGCTAGTACTCCAACAAGTTAGTATTGACAGGCTCAGCGAGACGAAAAGCGGTCAGCTGATAGGCGTGCGAACGCAGTATTAGCCATAGCTAATTCAAGGCAGCACAACAACGCAGATGACCGCTTCTCGTCTCGCCCAAAGGGAACCAGCCCAATGCACCGCTACTGCGTTACAGCCCTTGGCAAGGGAACAACCCTTGCCTGCGGACTGCGCCTTGTATCGGTACATTGGGCTAGCTCTGAACCTGTCAATACTAACTTGCTGGAGTACCAGGGAAGACTGCTTAAGCCTAAATAATAAATCAGTTAAATCGTAGCAAGGGCGTCTAAAGTGATGGAGGTAACGTGTTTTTTGCTAATTTTAGGCGATCGCGTAGTCGCTCATGGGTGAGTCTACAGTGAGAAAAAACACTTAGGTTTAGTACATTTAAGTGTTCGCAGTGGACTTAACTGATTTATTTAGGTTCAATGCGATTTGAAGCAACACAGCTTGTAGCCGTAACAAACACTAAACTGCATCGTTATCTTGCTCGCCAGTTCTGATGCGAATCACTTTTTCTACGGCAAGCACAAAAATCTTACCATCACCAATTTTACCGGTACGTGCCTCGTTGGTAATAACCTCAAGGGCACTTTCCAACTGATCATCGGTAACGACCACTTCGATTTTGACTTTAGGAATAAAATCAACGACATATTCAGCGCCACGATAAAGCTCAGTATGGCCTTTTTGTCGACCAAAACCCTTGCTTTCTGTCACTGTCATGCCAGTAATACCAACAGCAGACAATCCTTCACGTACTTCATCTAATTTAAACGGCTTGATAATAGCTTCTATTTTTTTCATAGCTGCCTCGAGCAGATAGGGTTATAGAGCCAGTTAAGCTCATTGCGTAGTATATAGTACAACGACTCTGTGTTGACGTCGATGTCTTATACTCCGCCTTACTAAGCTCTACAAATCACCGTAGCCTAAACATAGCTCGATGTGATCGGATAACGTCGATCCCTACCGAAAGCTCGTGCTGTCAATTTAACGCCCGGAGGCGCTTGACGCCGTTTATACTCATTACGTCGTACCATGCCAACAACCTTGCGCACTGTCTCTTCACTAAAGCCATCAGCGATAATTTCAGCAACGGATTTATCCTCTTCAACATAGGCTTGAAGAATGGGGTCGAGAACCTCGTAGGCAGGTAAAGAGTCCACATCTTTTTGATCCGGCGCCAATTCAGCAGAAGGCGCTCGATTAATCACCCGCTCAGGAATGACGTCAGAAATCGTATTGCGATAACGCGCTAACTGATAGACCATCGTCTTAGAAACATCTTTTAACGGTGCAAACCCCCCTGCCATATCACCATACAAGGTGGCATAACCCACTGCCATTTCACTCTTATTGCCCGTAGTCAACACCATGCGGCCAGTCTCATTTGAGATTGCCATCAGCAACACACCGCGACAACGCGCTTGCAAATTCTGTTTAGCCAAATCGCTTGGCGCCAAACCTTCTTTTTTATTTAACTCGGTAACAAAGGCGTCGAACATAGATTCGATGGCAATCTCATCATAACGAACGCCTAATGTTTGAGCCTCGGTACGCGCATCTTCGATGCTTATGTCGGAGGTATATTGATAAGGCATCATCACCGCTTGTACATTTTCTGCGCCGAGAGCATCAACGGCGACTGCAAGTGTTAGCGCAGAATCAATGCCTCCAGACAAGCCCATGACGACGCCCAGGAAACCATTTTTACCAACATAATCACGTACCGCCAGCACCATTGCCTGATATATCGATTGCTCACGCTGAGGCAACACGTACGTTTGCGCAACACTTGGCTGTAAGTCACCAGAAGATTCCACTTTGGCAAATTCCACCAAAGAATTAGCGCTATCAAACATTGGTGAACAGTAATGAATAGCTTCATCGGCAGCGATAACCATTGAGGCACCATCAAACACTAACTCGTCCTGGCCACCCACCAAATTGCAATAAACAATCGGCAAACCACTCTCACGCACACGCTGGATCAACACCGTTTCACGTTCGCACTGTTTGTCTTCATGATAGGGCGATGCATTAATATTAATAATCAAATCAGCACCAGCGTGCACCGCCTGATTGACTGGCCCAGGCCGCCAGATATCTTCGCATATCGTTAAAGCCAACGACACGCCATTAATAGAGAAAATACAGGTTTCATCGCCCGGCGTAAAATAACGTTTTTCATCAAAAACGCCATAGTTTGGAATTTGCTGTTTACGGTAGGTGCAAAGTATTTTTCCATCAGCCAACACTGAAGCAGCGTTATATAACAAGCCGTCTTGCAGTAAGGGGTAGCCAACAACAACCTTGATACCCTTAATCTGTTTTACCAATGAATCCAAAGACTGGGCCACCGCTGCGCAAAAACCATCACGCAAAACCAAATCTTCAGGCGGGTAACCACTTAGGCTTAACTCAGGGAAAATAACTAAATCAGCAGACTGCTCATCACGCGCAAATATCGTCGCAGACAACACCTGCTCAGCATTGCCTTCAATATCGCCACATGTAAATTACATTGTGCGATAGTTATACGGAGTTTTTTTGTCAAAGTGACTTAACCTGGCGATTACGTGGGTGATTGCGTGGGAAATTACAGGTATTAAGATTAGTTCTTAGCATGAGTGCCATCACAAAAAGGCAAATTAGCAGATTTTTTACACATACAAAGATAATAAAATTTAGACTCTCCAACGCTGAATGCTTTTGGTGAAAACTCGCTATCGCGATGCGAGCTATCGCAAAACGGTTGCTTATGAGAACGACCGCAGGTACAAAAATAATAAGTTTTACCAACTTCCAACACGGTTGATATCGGAGTACGACCAGCAACGATAGGTTTAGTCATGTGTACAACTCCATAAATTAGAGCTTCCTTCACAGTAAACTATTAGCAATATCCAAGATAGGCTAGGCGGACAATCTTTGTTTTAACTGCTCACCGATATCCGCTGGCGAACGCACCACCTCAACGCCTACTTTTTCTAACGCGGCAATCTTGCCTTCAGCAGTGCCTTGACCACCAGAGATAATTGCACCAGCATGGCCCATACGACGACCACTTGGCGCAGTGATACCCGCAATATAAGCCACTACTGGCTTACTAACATCGCTTTGAATAAATTCTGCCGCGGCTTCTTCGGCTGCGCCGCCAATTTCGCCAACTAAGATAATACTTTTTGTCTGCTCATCTTGCTCAAATAAACGCAAGCAGTCGATAAAATTCATGCCTTGAATAGGATCACCACCAATACCAACACAGGTGCTCTGTCCCAACCCCACTGCCGTTGTCTGCTGCACCGCTTCATAGGTCAGCGTACCTGAGCGCGAAACAATCCCCACCGAACCCACTTGATGAATATTGCCAGGCATAATACCAATCTTACAGCCACCCGGGGTAATGACACCCGGGCAATTCGGCCCAATCAACCACGCATCATATTGTTTTAATACAGCCTTAACCTTGAGCATATCCAAAACCGGTATACCCTCAGTAATACAACAAATCACTTTAACACCGGCAGCAGCCGCTTCGATGATCGCTTCGGCTGCAAATGGTGCCGGCACATAAATACTGCTTGCTTGCGCACCAGTTTGCTCAACTGCTTGCCGAACTGTATTAAATACCGGTAAGCCAAGGTGTACTCGGCCACCTTTACCTGGTGTTACGCCACCAACCATTTGCGAGCCATAAGCAATCGCTTGCTCGGAATGAAAGGTGCCTTGCTTTCCAGTAAAGCCCTGGCAAATGACTTTGGTGCTTTTATCAACCAATATGCTCATTAGCCAACACCTTTTTCTGTTTTATTAGCCAGTGCAACGGCTTGCTGCGCCGCCATAGTCAAAGACTCAGTTGATACCAGGTCAAGTCCACTTTTATCAAGCAGCGCACGTGCTTGCTCTGCATTAGTGCCTTGCAAACGCACCACAACAGGAATGGCAATGCCTACTTCTTTGATGGCAGAGATAATACCTTGTGCAATCAAATCACAACGGACAATGCCACCAAATATATTCACCAAAATTGCATTAACCTGGCCACCGGAGACAATCAACTTAAAGGCTTCAGCAACTTTGTCCGCCGTGGTGCCACCACCCACATCAAGAAAATTAGCTGGCTCACCACCATGCAACTTAATCAAGTCCATCGTCGCCATTGCCAAACCTGCACCATTGACCATACAGGCAATGTCACCGTCTAACGAGATATAGTTTAGATTGTGAATGTGCGCCGCACGCTCTTTTTCATCTTCTTGCTCAGCGTCACGTAGTAATGCCAAATCGTGATGGCGATACAAGGCATTGTCGTCAATCTCCACCTTGGCGTCGAGTGGGATCAATTGATCATCCTCAGTTATCGCCAAGGGGTTGATTTCTATCAGGCTGGCATCTTTTGCTACGTACAGGCGATAAAGTGATTGCATCAACTTAGCCAGGGCAGCCATCAAAACCGGTGACAATCCCAAGTCAAAAGCCACTTGTCGGCATTGCCAATACTGTAAACCAACAACGGGATCGACGACCAGACGATGAATTTTTTCTGGCTGAGTCGCCACCACTGTTTCGATATCCATTCCACCTTCAGTCGACAGAATAAATACAACACGCTCAATTGCTCTGTCCAGCAAAAGACTGACATACAGTTCTTGCTGGATATTGATTGCTGGCTCAATCAGTACATGGTTCACGGGCAGGCCTTGCGGCCCTGTTTGATGTGTCACTAGATGCGAACCAAGTAACTCGTTAGCAGCCTGCTCTAGCTCAACGATATTGCTCACCAGCTTGATGCCGCCCGCCTTACCACGTGCGCCTGCATGCACCTGTGCTTTAACAACCCAGCCGTTAGCAGGGATTTTTTCCATCAGCTCACGAGCCTGCGCTACTGACACAGCAACACCGTGTTTAGGCAAGCTAATACCAAAGCTCTCAAACAAAGCTTTGGCTTGATATTCGTGAAGCTTCATCTATATGATTGGATATAAATTATTGGCTCGATGCCCATTTAATTTTGGCTACACCCTGCGGGGCAAGTTAAAACGGAATATCGTCGTCAAAATCATCGTTCGCCATTGCCTGTCCTTGGGCTGGCGCCGATGCAGGCTGTTGTTGCGCGCCGCCAGAGCGTTGCGGCGGCGATTGAGATGACGACTGACCACCACTGTACGATTGCTGGCCACCACCTGAAAACTGGTCGCCACCACCACGACTATCAAGCATCTGCATTTCGTTGGCAACAATCTCTGTGGTGTAACGATCATTCCCGCTCTTGTCTTGCCATTT
>JAESQP010000155.1 GCA_016765075.1 Gammaproteobacteria bacterium | reverse complement strand
TTACACTTCTATTTTATAGAGAGACCTTTGCACGAGACAAGTGGCAAAAGAAAAATGAGATAAAATCACACTGATTGAGGCGCAAAACGCTGTCAATACGTCCGTCTTAGCAAGTTTTGTAACGAAGATCAGGGTGATTTTGGCCATTTTTACTTGTCAATTGTTTCCTGCAAAGGTCTTATAGAACAGGTTAATCATAAAGCTCATCATTGCCACACTGATTCGGTACAATACGGATTTACTCATTAGTATACAAAGACCATGACAACAACCGCTAGCAAATCATTAGAAACTTTTCCGAATCCAAACCCTGAACGAGATTATACGATACGGATTCATACTCCGGAATTCACTTGCCTGTGTCCAAAGACCGGGCAACCTGATTTTGCCACAATCGACATCGAGTATGTAGCGGAAAATGCGTGTATCGAACTTAAGTCATTGAAACTGTATATTTGGTCGTTCCGTAACGAGGGAGCCTTCCACGAAGCAGTCACTAATTCGATACTCAGTGACCTGGTTGAGGCCTGTGCGCCGCGCTTTATGCGTATTAACGCTAAATTCAATGTGCGTGGCGGGGTGTATACCACTATTGTGGCCGAACACCGGGCACAGGACTGGGTACCGCCTCAGTCGATCATCTTGCCACAATAGTCCCAGACGATCTCTACCTCTCTCCCCCATTTCAATAAAAATAGTGTTAACCACTAAATCATCTTGTCTGGGAGCACTCTATCTAGGTATTGATTTTGGTACCTCAGGCTGTCGGCTTGCCGTTATTGATGATGACGGCAAGCAACTTGGTTTCTATTTCACGCTACTACCTACATCAATACATAGCTCGGGTCATGCAGAACAAAACCCTGAAGATTGGTGGCAAGCACTGGAATATTTAGTCACCAACAAGCTCGATAATGCGCTCAAACAACGTATCGTTGCCATCGCCGTCGATGGCACCTCGGCCAGTTTGCTACTGGCTGATCAGTACGGCCAAGCATTAACCCCCTGCTTAATGTACAACAATCAGCGCGCGGTTGATGCAGCAGTGCTTATCGATAATGTCGCCCCTGCTGCGTGTAGCCCGGTTCGCGGACCGAGTTCAGCATTGGCAAAACTACTTTATTTTGAGCGACAATCTATCGATGGCGCTTATTATGCGCTGCATCAGGCAGATTGGATCAGTAATCGTTTAATGGCACAATTTGGCCACTCTGATAGTAATAATTGCTTAAAACTGGGTTATGACCCTGAGACCAAACAATGGCCAGATTGGCTGCGCAACTTGCTGAGCAATGCTGCTCTGTTGCCAAACGTCACGTCGCCAGGAAGTTTTGTTGGAGTTATCGATAAAACTATCGCTGCATCATGGTTGCTGCCCAAGGACACGCTAATCGTCTCTGGCACAACTGACAGCATTGCTGCATCGCTTGCCGCTGGGGCAACACAGCCAGGTGATGCCATTACTTCGTTAGGCAGCACCCTGGTCGTTAAAGTGGTATCTGAGACCCCTGTCTCATCAGCTCAATATGGTGTCTATAGCCATCCCTATGGCGATCACTGGCTAGTGGGTGGCGCTTCTAACAGTGGTGGTGCGGTGCTGCTCAAGTATTTCAGCCTGGAGCAAATTAACGCCATGAGTGAACACATAAATCCTGAGCAAGATACCAGACTCGACTATTATCCATTAGCTAATGTCGGCGAACGTTTCCCCTTTGCTGATCCAAATAAACAACCCAAGCTGTCACCACGCCCTGAACAAGACAGCGACTTCTTTCAAGCTATGCTTGAGGGTATTGCCTATATCGAACAACTGGCTTATCAACGCTTGGCAGAGCTCGGCGCCACCCCGGTAAAACATATTATTAGTGTCGGTGGCGGCAGCAAAAATAAGGCCTGGCAGTGCTTACGTGAACGTAAATTAAACACTCCGCTGACTAGCGCTCTCTCTAACGAAGCCGCTTATGGCAGTGCATTGCTCGCGCGTGAAGGCCACAGAAAACATAATGACCACTGCTAATCTTCATCTCTAAGCCTGTACACTTGATCTATCATGCAATTCTTACGCGGTGCCAATTTTTTCTTAAAAGGGTTCAGTTTAATACTGAAACCGAAAATACGCCGTTTTACGCTTATTCCTTTAATCATCAATATCACGCTCTTTACCTCGGTCATTGTTATCGCTTATAGGTACACCAATGACTTAATCTCCTCACTAACAAGCAGCTTGGAACACTGGATTATGCAGTTACCAAACTGGCTATCATGGTTAACGACACTTATCAGCAGCCTACAATGGGTCATTTGGCCGCTGTTCGCATTGTCTGCCCTGTTTTTTTTATTCTTCTTTTTTTCGATGATCGCCAACCTCATTGCTGCGCCTTTTAATGGCTATCTCGCCGAGGCAGTTGAACGTCATTTGACGGGGGAAACACACAAACCCACGGAACAATTCACTGGAAAACTCACCGGCAATCATTTGCTGAAAGACAGTGTTATCGCTGTGATACATGAACTGCGAAAAAACGGCTATTTCGCAGTTCGTGCACTGCCCCTACTGCTTTTATTTTTTATACCCGTTTTAAACATTGCAGCACCAATATTTTGGCTGATATTTAGTAGCTGGATGTTAGCTGTTGAATACCTCGACTATCCCATGTCAAACCACCACATTCCATTTAAACTTCAGCGTAAACATCATAAACAGCAACGTGGCTTGTCATTCGGTTTCGGTGCTGTGGTCGCATTGGCTAACGCCATTCCAATACTTAATTTTATTGTCATGCCAAGTGCTGTTGCGGGGGCAACGGCACTGTATTGCCAGACACATGAAAAACACGCAAAATAAAAAACTATTCAGCAGTTGGAGAAAGCTGCTATTTAATCCTGAGCTTGCATCGTTTCATTGTTTACTTAAACTAGGAATACTATGACTCATCATTTTTTTCAAAAAATGCGGTTGTCACAATCGGTGGCAATATTAATCACCGCTTTATTCGTCACGACAACCACTGTTTCTGCCGAACGACCTTATGAGCCGTGGATATTGATTGATACCACTGCCGAACAATTATTTATTAAGCGTAACGATTTCACCGTTAAAGTATTTGGTGACATCGCCATCGGTCGTGGTGGTGCAGCGCAATTACGTGTTCGTGACGATGGTAAAACACCGCTTGGTGATTTTAAAATTGCATGGATTGGAGAAAATAGTAAATTTCACCTGTTTTTTGGCTTGAATTATCCTAACCTTGAACGCGCTCAAAAAGCCTATGACGAGGGTGAAATCAGTCGCCTCATCTATTACCGTGTTAAAGATGCCATCACCTTGGGTAAGGTGCCCCCACAAAATACTAAACTGGGTGGCTATCTTGGCATTCACGGGCTCGGCAATAAGGATCTTGAGATTCATCAGCAATACAATTGGACCCTTGGCTGTGTTGCGCTCACCAATAAAGAAATTGAAGAGCTCGCCTTATGGCTCAAAATTGGTACTCGAGTGGTTATTCGTTGAACCGTGTTATCTGCTGAATTTTAGCTGAATATTAAATAAAGTTAAAAAAACACATTAAATATTTGACGAAACTGAAAATATTGCTACCATTGCCCCCTGTAAAGCTTAATGCAGCAAAGTGTTGTATCTATTGGGCTGAAATTAAAGAGGGAGACACTCATGATTAAATTGAAATCTATATCTAAATTGGCAATTGTTGCCATTACTGCTGGCGCGCTATACGGTTGTGCTGGCCACGAAGGTCTTGAAGCTGCTGTTGCAGAAGCTCAAGCAACTGCTGATGCCGCCGCTACTGATGCCGCTGCTGCATTAAGTGCTGCAAACAGTGCAAAATCTACTGCTGCTAATGCACAAAGCACTGCAAACTCTGCACAAAAAGATGCTGACGCTGCTTTTGACTTAGCTTCTGATGCTAATAATTGTTGCGAAGCCAACACAGACCGTCTAGATCGTATGTTCAAGAAGTCTATGCAAAAATAAGTAGTGTAGTACCCAGAAAACAAAAAACCCGCCTTATGGCGGGTTTTTTTGTTGCTCTGAAAAACACTACGGTTCTAACATAACAACTTTTTCAGGCATAACGACTTGTCCAGGTTTTTCAGC
>JAESQP010000154.1 GCA_016765075.1 Gammaproteobacteria bacterium | reverse complement strand
TGCTCGTCCGGGCGACTTTCCGGAGCTTGGTTTTGCTGATATTGATTTGCTTGATTCGTATGGTCAAGGTATCAGCCCTCCCCTGGAAAGCCATCAATTTGGTAGCGACTATGGTCATATTGATTTTATTAACCGTATAGAAAGCCGTTCCAACCGCAGTTTATTAGGATTTTTGTTGGTGAGTTTTAAAGACCATTTTCTCGATGGGGTTGTCAAAGAGATGGCGCAATACGGTGGTGGGTATTTTGAATTACAGCAACCACTGGTAAAAGGCAAGCCGTTAGTATTGGCTAAATATGGCGATGCTGCATTGTCGGAAGCTGGAAATGCGCTTGAGCGACCAATCAACGGTACTGCATGGCGTTTGCATTATTTCCCTCCTACGCCCGTGTCATTAGGTTTTGAGTTGAATACGCGTCATTACGCCATGATTTTTTTTGGCGCAGCCTTGGTTTTATTCATGCTGGTTGTGGTGTTTGCGCGTTTGATTGCAAGTTCAGTGCGTAAAGACCTGAGTAGTATCGTGTCACTGGTGCGCGACATGGTGGCCGGTCGACTATTACGGCAAGTGAGTGATATCCGTTTGCGTAATTTTGTTAGCACTTACGATATGATTAGCCGTATTGATGTTGATGTTACACCAACACCCATACAGAGTAATGACAGCAATCATGGTAATGAAGACGATGAGTATGAGCAAGCTGAGATACCGAGTTCGGGTTTTGAAACGATTGATTTGATTTTTCAAGATAACCCGACGTTAGTGGAGAATATAAAGCCAGAACCAAAACTCAAGCAGCCCCAAGCTGTGTTAGCAGACGTTTTTAAGGCCTATGATATTGGCGGTATTGTGGGTGAGACACTGACCACTGATTTAGTAGCAGATATTGGCCGTGCGCTAGGTAGCGAAGCCTATGCGCGTGGCCAACAAACGGTTGTTGTTGCGCGTGATGGTCGTTTATCCGGGCCAGAGTTACTCAATGCCTTAATAAAAGGTTTGACCGAGAGTGGTCGTGATGTGGTTAATTTAGGTTTGGTACCGATACCAGTGCTCTATTTCGCGACGCATTATATGAGTACGGCATCGGGCGTGATGTTGACGGGCAGTCATCACCCCCCGAATTACAATGGTTTAAAGATGGTGCTAAAGGGTGAGATGCTCTCTGGCGAAACCATTCAAGCATTGCGTACACGTATTGAAAGTGGCGATTTTCAAGCAGGGACTGGTAGCGTCGAAGAAACCGATATTGTTGCTGACTATATCGAAAGTATTGTCAGCGATGTTGAACTGTCACGACCACTAAAAGTAGTGGTGGATTGTGGCAATGGTGCTGCTGGTGATTTGGCACCGCGTTTACTCAGAAGCCTAGGTTGCGAAGTCATCGAGCTATTTTGTGATGTTGATGGCGATTTTCCCAATCATCATCCCGACCCAAGCCATGCGGAAAATCTCAGTGATGTGATTGAGGCCGTCATAAGCAATGACGCCGACCTTGGTCTTGCCTTTGATGGTGATGGTGATCGTCTTGGTGTCATTGATTCGCGTGGTAATGTGATATGGCCTGATCGTCAAATGGTGTTGTATGCCAAGGATGTGATCAGCCGTAATCCGGGCGCAGAGATTATCTATGATGTTAAGTGCTCGCGTCATTTGGGTGCTGCCATCAAGCGTTTCGGTGGTAAACCGGTGATGTGGAAAACAGGTCATGCTTTAATTAAGGCACGTATGAAACAAACGGGCGCTTTACTTGCGGGTGACATGAGTGGCCATATCTTTTTTCAAGAGCGTTGGTATGGCTTTGACGATGCGCTCTACACGGCAGCGCGTCTGCTTGAAATCGTTGCCGCCGACTTACGCAGCAGCTACGAGTTATTTGCCGAGATTCCCAATGGGGTCAGTACGCCTGAGTTGAAACTTGAAATGGACGATGCTGCCAGTACGACGTTTATGCAACAATTGCTTGCTGCGGCAGATTTCCCCGATGCTAATATCATCACTATCGATGGTTTACGCGTTGAATTTGAAGATGGCTGGGGGCTGGTACGAGCCTCTAATACCACGCCGTGCCTGGTCATGCGTTTTGAGGCAGACAACCCATCATCATTGCAGCGTGTCCAGGGTGAGTTCCGTCAATTGATGTTAGGACTTGATTCGGCACTCAATCTTCCGTTCTAATAGTTGTACTCCAACAACCTTGTATTGATAGGTTCAGAGCCAGCCAAATGTACCACTACAAGGCGCTGCACGCAGACAAGGCTTGTTGCCTTGTCAAGGGCTGCAACACCGTAGTGGTACATTTGGCTGGCTCCCTTCGGGCGAACCAAGAAGCAGCCATCTACGTTGTTGCGCTTACTTGAGCTAGAATAACTAGCCCTGCGTAAGCACGCCTAGCATCTGGCGGCTTCTTGGCTCGCTGAATCTATCAATACAAGGTTGTTGGAGTACTAGCATGACCCTGAAAAATAATAAAGCGCTGGATATAGCGCGAGTCCTCACCGAGGCGCTACCTTATATTCAGAAATTTTATGGCAAGACCATCGTCGTTAAATACGGTGGTAATGCTATGGTGGATGAAGGCCTGAAAAACAGCTTTGCGCGTGACATCGTGCTTATGAAGCTGGTGGGTATGAATCCTATCGTTGTTCATGGCGGTGGCCCACAAATTGGTCAGTTGCTCGATAAGCTGGGTAAAGAAAGTCAATTCATCGACGGCATGCGTGTTACCGATAGCGAAACCATGGACGTTGTTGAAATGGTGCTAGGTGGCCTGGTTAACAAAGACATCGTTAATCTTATCAATAGCCATGGTGGTAGTGCCGTGGGCTTGACCGGCAAGGATGGCGGTTTGCTGCGTGCAGAGAAACTGATCTACACACGTAATACCCCGGGGCTCACTGCCCCTGAGATTATTGATATAGGCCATGTTGGTAAAGTTATTGGCATTAACACAAGTGTTGTCGATATGCTGACAAGTGGTAACTTTATCCCTGTCATTGCACCGATAGGCGTTGGCAAAAAAGGCGAGTCTTATAACATCAATGCAGACCTTGTCGCCGGTAAATTGGCAGAAGT
>JAESQP010000153.1 GCA_016765075.1 Gammaproteobacteria bacterium | reverse complement strand
GGTAGGAGAGGGGACTTTTCTTTCGTAGTTTCACACACCATAGAATCAGCTTCGTAGTTTCACACACCAAAGTCAATAGTTTCGTAGTTTCACACACCGCTTTCTTTCGTAGGTTTACACACCATTCTTCGTAGTTTCACACACCTTCTTTCGTAGGTTTACACACCAAGCGTTTCCAATTTTGCAAAAAAATCAGTACCTTACGACCATTTATCCACAGCTTAACACTATATATAACACATATTAACACTAGGCTTCCGCTACGCTACAGCCTTAATATGGAAATTGGGACAAGCCCAATTGCTTTAACGGGAAATTCCCCTGCATGTTTGCGGGGCAATTTACTTTACTCTCTCCCGCCTAACAAATTAAGATTACCGACATGCTCACTCTGTCAACCGCAAGTGGTTCTCCGCTCCGCTTCGCCCCCTAAAGGGTGACTGCCGTTGCGCGTGTCAATATTCTGAAAGTGTCGGCTCCGAAGAAATGTCGTTCTTTGTCTTCCAAAGAAATAATTAAAAAGGAAGAAAGAAAAAAGATGCTCGGCAGGAAAAGAAAAAGTAGACGCTTGGTGCATATTGTGGTAGTATTGCATCAACATAACTTTTTACCTTGGAGGAAAAAATGGCACGTACAACAATATCATTCACCGAACCAAATCAAAAGTGGCTTGAAACTCAAGTTGCGAGCAAAGAATTTAAGAGCCACAGCGATGTTGTGAACTCTGCTTTGCGACAGATCAGAAAAGACGAAGAGGACACGAACATGGAAACTTTAATTGAAAGCCGCATGAAAATTCATGATAAAACTATACAAAAACTAGCCAAATGAATGAACCTAGATGGCTAACTTTGCAGGAAGTGAAAATCATTCATGATAAATCAATCCAACAGGCTGGAGGATCACACGGCGTTCGTGATACTGGCTTGTTGGAATCGGCTCTCGATCGACCACGAAATTTACATGCCTATGGTGAAAAAAATGTTTTTCAATTAGCTGCAAGTTATGCTGAAAGCTTTTCTGCTAATCAACCTTTTGTTGATGGAAACAAAAGGACTTCTTTTGCGTCCGCAGATTTGTTTTTATACCTTAACGGTCATGATCTACAGCCAGAGCAAGACAATAACCATTCTGATATGATGGTGAATTTAGCACAAGGCAAGATCACCAGAGAAGAAGCTGGGCAATATCTCAAAGAACATTCTCGATCCCTTGAACAATCAAAAAATCAGCACCAACTTAATAAAAAAACTACCGCCATCAAAGAGAAATTAAAACAACAACGAGATCATGCTAGAGGGCGTAAGCGTGGCCGTAGTGACAATTCTGAATAGGCGTAGTGTTTACGAAGCCAAACCAAAGGTTTGAGCCTCTGTTCAGAAAAAATCGATTTTAAGCCCTGCTGAGCCGCTTTTAATTCTTTGGAGTGCGTTTCCCTTGGAAAAGGCCAAAGAAGCCCCCACGGGCGGCATTTTGCCCCCTCTGGCTATGATCTGGCAAAAGATTAGTGGCCTGATGTTGCCACTTATCACGCTGTGTTCTTAAATCTTCCCGATCCTCTTTTAAATCTGAGATATTGTCTTGCAACATATCAACCTTAGATTCCAGTTCGTCGATTTTGGCTTGTAGCAGGTCATTTTTAGGGGGTGCGCTTGGTGTTCGCAACTGGTCGTCGTTACCAGTAACTTGCTGTTTAGGAAACACTCTGAACAATTCAGCCGTATCGATCTTATATCTTCCGTTGTCTTGTTTCTCTGCGCTCAAATGCCCTGTTTTAATAGCTTTGGATATGGTCGACTTTGCCTTGCCACATTCCTTTGATGCCTGATTTAGTGATATTTGCATGGTGTTTCCTTTCGGTAACGGTTACTGGTTCGCTACCAGTTCACCGAACAGCATGGCAGATTTGTTATGAAATTAAAATGCTTGTTTTCTATGGCCGTCTTTAGTGGTTTTTTCCTTTGATACTCCCACACTATCAATCATCTGGTTTGCCCAAATTATATATTCTGTGGCCATAAACGGATTGAACATATAGGGCAGGTTTTCGCCCCATTGCCCATATTGTAACCTTGGCACAATAAAGGACATCGAAGTGCCTTTTTCAATTTCTGGTGTTGTTGTTGTGTACCCAGCCACAACTAGGCCAGCTAGAGACCTCTCAAATAATCGACTTCCTATTTGAATACTTGATTGCGTAACTATAAATTTAACACGAGGAAAACCTATCCGCCAAACTATCCATGCCAAGAAAGCTATGAGCAATATATTCCTAAACATATTTGATCCACCCGCTTCTGGCATAATTGGGTTGCCGTAAGCATCATAGGACAGTTCCATTGCTCCGCCGATAGCACCAAGAGCGCCGAACCAGAAGAGTGTTGATGATGCCATTATTACTAATGCTAAGTGCGTTGCGTGCATTGCCCGGATTGTGAAAACGGCTTTGTCTTTGGTTTCTGTAATGATCTTTGTGCCTACAGGGTGAGGACGCACTTTCATTTTTATTGGTTCTTTGAACAAAACCCACTTAGCAGTATTTTTGATTGATTTTGCAATTGCCTTAAAGTCAGGCAAAAAGCCTTTAATATCGGGAAATGTAAATTTACGCATTGGATGTTCTACCCACGAATTTATTCAGATAACTCACTACATTGGCATGATCTAAATTACTAACGCTAAACCTTGTTTGTTCTTTTGTGCCACCGTATGTGAAGTCAATTTCTCCAGTCTGTTCTGTAGTGTTTTTATCCACCTGTGTACGTGTATTTCCAAGTGAAAATCCCCCCCATTTTGTTCTGTCATAATTTTTTTCACCAATTGTATATATTTTTGGTGTAGCAATAATCGATATTGCTTCTGGCGTAACAATTAGAACCATTTTTGATGAACAGATTTTGATTGATATCCATGCTAGGCTTATAGTTGCTAATAGCCAAAACATAGTAGTAAAAATCACAAGAAAAATACTACCATAAGGAACCCCCACAATTAGAAGGGCATAATTAAAACCCACAGCTAGTCCAATTGGGAACAAAAATATGGGTGCCATAAAAACTGTAAATAGAATGCCTTTAAACGCACCTTTGAGAATTAGCTCACTACGTTCAGGACTCTCCTGTATGACTTTAATACATGTTGGTATTCCTGAACTAACTTTTTCAATTTTCATTTTGTAAACTCCTTAAATGTGTTGCTGTAATATGGGACGCGGTGCATGAAGATTGGATCAGCACCCGCATATAAAATTAGCTGGTTTCCTGATTGCCTTGAGAAAAAATAGGCTACTTCGTCAGCCGTGAGTAGTGGGCTTTGTTGGATCGATTTTGATTCTCCGCTAAAACCCGAAGCAATTTGATCCGTGGAAATTTCGCCTTGTGAAATCTGCATGATCGAAGATGTGCCAAGCCGTTTAGAAACATATTCGAGCGTGGTTAGGTCATTCAGGCCGAAGAATTGGAGAATGCCAGCATTGCCCATAAAGGTTTCCCATCTTTGGCGGTAGAGGTGTTTTAGCTGGCTCATGTCTTGCCAGATCGACCAAATGCGAACCCCAAACCCTGCAATCAATCCTGATGCAGTCTCTAGGCTCGCCATGTGGCCGAGGACGTGCATTTCGTCTAGGATCATAAGCGCAGGTAGGGCAGGGGTGCGCTTGTCTCTCTCTATGGCCGTTAAAAGCAGATTGATGAACATTCGCAAAAATCGATTGTGACGATGAAGCCGACCAGCAGGAAGGCATAAATAAATTGATTTGCCCCCCATCTTCCACGTTGCAAGGTCAACTGTTCTTTGTTGATCGGAGAGGATCGAAGTCATAGGCGGGGAAGATAGGAAGGCAATATTTTGCCGAACTGTTGAGAGGATAGAACCCCGTTCATCTTGTCCCATGCCTAGCAACATGCCCGCCATTTCCATGGGTACGCCGTCCGCAATTTCAGGCTCGCAAGATATTTCAGCAATCAGATCATCGAAGCCGTCATCCTTTTCGCCTTCAGGCGAAAGATATAAAATTCGCTTCAGCTCGTTAAGGCTTCTTTTGCCTTTTTCTTCAGAAGAAGCAATCCACGCTATAAAGCCCCGTAGGACTAGCCTTGCGGAGCCGTTCCAATGATCGTTTTCTTTGCCAGGCTAGGCGACAACCAGGGCATCGGCCAGGCTGTCGCAATCATCAATAAAATTTGGGTTTTGTGGATCAAGAAAATCAAACGGATTAAATCCAGCTCGATACTCGTCTGGCACATCGGCCACCTTGAAAGGATCGAGAACATAGACCTCATGGCCTAGCCCGCCTTTTGGTATGCCCCGCCCTTGCCCCCGCCGTTCGGCGGTTAGTGTGGCATTTTCACCTTTTGGATCGATACAGAAAATTGAACCTTCATAGGTCAACAGGTTCGGGATAATTACGCTTGTTCCTTTGCCCGCCCTTGTCCCTGCAATGGTCAATAAATGGCGATCATCGCTTGCCCCTATTAGATTATCACCCATTGCACCCAAGAATAATTTACCAGCCCCAAACTTCCAAAAATCGGCTTCTATTATCGTTTTAGGATTGTTCCATAACGCACGGGGCGCAGAGCCAGAGAGCGCATTGGATCGGGGAAGTCCACGGGGTAATGTATCAAACTGCATTGAAAGTCTTTTTACTAGAATAACGCTTTACATAGCATCTTAACTAAAAATTTGAAAGTATCATCTATAATATTTATTAAGAGGGTAG
>JAESQP010000152.1 GCA_016765075.1 Gammaproteobacteria bacterium | reverse complement strand
CCCTAAGCTCGGTTATCAGTAACTGTAAGTATTACCATCATGTCTGCTACTGACCAAGACCAACGCCTTATTATTTTTTTATTAGGCTCAGCATTCTTTTTGTTTGTTGGCACAACGCATGGCGTGGTGCAGGTATTGCCTGGTATTCGTGACTGGCTAGTCTCGGTCGGCACACCTGTTAGCGGCCCGGGTCACATGATTGACCCCTTGGCACATGCCCACATTAACCTAGTGGGCGGCACAGTACTCATCGGCATGGCGATGAGCTATTATCTGTTTCCACGCATCACTGGCTGCCAGATCTGGTCAAGTCGTTTGATCAGTCACTCATTTTGGTGGACAGCTGCTGGTGTAGTCGGTTTCTATACCACCTTAATGGTATTTGGTATTACCGAAGGCCAATTAATGCGTGCTGGCAAACTAGAACAACAAGCTGCCGTACACGCTTACTACGGCCCGACAATCAGCGTTCCCGCAACCATCATGGCAATCGGCTTTTGGCTGTTTTTTATTAATATCTTTGCCACTGCCCGTATCTATTTTAAGAACCGCTAATTCTGCAATAGCAATGACCCTAAACTGCGGCTGCCCCGAACACTACCCCAATGAATGGGATGGGCAAGACGTTGACCTCAGTGGACATTGCGTCCACGCTTTAGCAATCCCCATGTTTCTACATATGCCTTTGGGTTATACCCACTACATGATGCGCCAAACTATGGCGGTGACCGACCTTGAATTAAAAGAACACTGGCCAGGTCTAGCTTTAACCAGGACAGGCATGTTCAGTGGTGAAATTCTGCGCTTAATCGAATCAACTGATTCACCTTCACGACTAATTAAATATCTTCCTGTAGACTTTAATGTGCGCTGCATGATACACCAAGGTACGATGGCAACATTGCGCAATAGCGCGCGCGTGCTGCAACAGGCTTTATTTGACGAAGGCAAGCTGCCAAAAGAAATGTATCTGTGCCATCTCACTTGCCCACGCTGCGCCGATGACCGTGGTGGTGATAAGATTTTATTACTGCGTCGTTGGCATACCAGTGTGCGCTTGCAACAACGCCTAAATCGCCAAAAGTAACTTACTACTGCTCTTGCTCTGACCAAGGTAGCTCAAACTGCAACTCGGTCTCTTTGTCGCCACGCCTAATGTGTACGTAAAGATATTGGTCACCTTCATTAATTTTTACTGCACGACGAAAAACACCTATATGACCATCTTGCACAGACTGCACCCATTCTGCCGACTTATTAGCACGTAATGAAACAATCAGACTCCACGCCGGGCCACCCTCTTTTTTAGTTGCCTTGAGCCAGATCTCATTGTGCCCTGCCTTGACGGGATAAGGGTGCGTTTCTATTTTAAAAATAATATCGCTCCACAATTGTGCTGGGATACGGGCTCGTTCACCTTTACCGCAAGCCACAGTAAACGCACATAACAAACCGAGCAATATTAACTGGCGCATATTATTAGTTCCATGAAGGTTCAATTGAGGAATGTTTAATTAAGTAAGTGGTAATCTCATTAATCTCGGCATCATTGAGTATAGGCATTGCCTGGCGTGAACGGTACGTTTGCATACGCTGAATAATTACTGGCCACTCGCTCGCTGTTTTGGTCTGTGCTTTAGGCGCGATATGACAATCACTACAATATCGACTCAGCACATCAGCGCCGAAATGATCTCTAGGAGCATCTCTGGAATGATCACTGGCCATATTATTTTCAGTATTATTGTTCAATTCTAGCTCTGTAAGGTTTTCTGGCTCTGGACTACAACCAATACATAAAACCAAAGCGGCAGCTAAAACTAATCTACTTGGTTTTTGCCTCATCACTCTTATCCGGCACAGCGTTTTCTTTATCTTTTTCCACAATGTCTTTATCTGAATCTAAGCGTCCACCTGCCTTTGAACCGTAGAGACTTAACATGATATAAATAAACCCTGAAGAAATAGCGATATAAACCAATGCCAAAGCAAAACCCCAATTAAACCACTCTCGCTCGAAGCCTGCACGATCCCCCCAGAAAGGAAAACTCAAGCCAATAGCAAACAGCAGCACAGCAATAATCACAGCAACAAACCATTTTGGTATGTCAGCCTGAGACTCAGGGATTTTATCAACCATCTCCCAGTCTTCAAGTCCACGCTTGGCTAGGCGCTCTTCTTCCGAACTATAACCGTAAAAATCCTCTGCCTCTTTACCCCACTCTGATTGCGTTGAGGTTGAGGCAACATCGTTTGTTGCCGGATCATCGGCCACAGAGTTATCTGTGTTCGCTTGATCTGTTTGCTTAGTCGTCATTTTTCTTTCACCGAAATATGATGAACCCGAAAACTACTTTGCCAATCATTATTGTTCGATTTTACTTTGACTGAAAATGGGTAAAAGCCCGGCGCCAACTCATCACTGATATAAAATTTCAAGTATTTTCGCTGCGCGGTGTCGAACACCATAATATCAGACTCCAGTTGATAACTACCCTCAGGCAAGCCTTCTATGGCCACCGCAACCTCACTTGGTTTATAGAACTTATGCGCAAGCGATATACGATACTCATTAATCTCGCGCCCTTGCGCTGTATCACTATGATAGACCGAAAAGCGGTAGGGTTCATAGCTCACCAACCCCCAGACAAACATCCCCAAACCTAATGTGACTAAAGGGAGAATCCAAAATAGGCGTGAACGCAGCGTAATCATTGCATTGCGTGGCTGTTCCTGTATTGCTTGTGGTTGACCCATAGCAAAACTCAATAAGCTAGCTCCTGTTTTGCGTGAGCCGCGTATGCTTTCACATGCTGTAATGCATTCGCCACAATTGATACACGCATCATAGGTTTGCGTTTGTCGTGGGTCAATTTCAACAAAACACGCGCTTTCACAAAAATTACAATGCGCGCACTCATCTGCAGCCGAGCTGTCATGCACAATATGCAGTGTTTCTTTTGTTTTAAACGAGTGTTGCCAGACTTTATAGACACACATAAAACGACAAAAGAAATGACGCAAATAAGCCACATCAATAAAAATAATCAATACACAAATACTATAAATATAGTACTCAGACCCTTTCATTCGTTCTTCGGTCTGAAAGCTAACAAAATTCCACAACATATCCAAAGGATAGAAATAGAGCATTGGCACCAAAGCAGCGACCATGGAAAATCCGAGCAATATCGCGCCCAGGCTTAACCAATTAAGCCATTTATTTTTTCCTGATGACACCTTCATCGGTGCGCCATCGAGCATTATTTCTGAACGTTTACCAAGCAAACGTCGATGCCAATAATTAGCCCATTCTGACAAGGTATTTTGTGGACATGACCAACCACAAAAAATGGTACCCAAAGCAGAATACGTAATAACCAAGGCACTGGATACCATCAACCAAAAACCCATGATGATAAAAAAATCACCAAAGTCGATCTGCCTGTCGAGTATAACGAAGGCACCTGTCAATACATCGATGCGAAATAAGCCTGACAAAGGAATCAATACAGCGGCCAATACAGTTATCACTTGCAGCCATCTACGGCGCCGGTGTAATTTCTGACCAGGGCTATTGCTGTTAACAACAATAATCGGAATTTCTGTCACAGAGGATGGCTGATTCATGGCTATTGCACAGATTCTTTGTTGGCTTGATTATGGCAGGCTATGAGGTGTCGTGAAACGCGACCTTGCTGTTCCAAATACATCAGAGTACCTCAGGTAATGGCGTAACATTGTAAAGTGGACTAATCTCATGTAGCTGATCAATGTATTTTTTGCTTGCCTTGTCATCTTCATTATCCCGAGCTAAATGTAATAATGCCGCAAGCGTTGGCAAATGATCCGGTTTAATGGCTAAAATTCGTTGCAAATTTTCCTGCTCAACGCTAGCGTTTACCGCATTGCCTAACAATGACGCTAACATCCTGTCGGCTAAGGTACCACTGACCCATTGGTCGTGCGGGTTACCACGATAAGAAAATTGCAGCAAACGCTGTGCGCGGTTGTCGTCACCACTCAATTGCGCTTGCCAACTGCGCATTGATGCATCGGCAGACAAATAGGCGCGCTCGAAATTTTGCTGATCAGCCAACGTTGTCAGCCTGGCTGTAATATCAAGCTCTTGAGCGGCCTGTTGTGAAGAGGGTCGTTGCTCAACCAGCCATGCGATAATTTTTTGCAAATCAATCTCGCCAGCATAACGCACACGCGGCAGATGATACTCAATACGAGGGCGCCACTCGTCTTCGATCAACATCGACGGGCTATCGATACGACCATAGTAACGGCCTAACCAGGTCCATACTCCTTCACCGCCTGTCTTTTCAGGTGTCGAATCCAGCGTATTGATATTCGCTAACATATCATTGGCGCTAACCACGCCATCTTTACTACCAACCATGGCCAACCTGAAACCATCAACAAATAAACTCGCTTGCGGAAAACTTTGCTTAAAACTATTGAGCACAATATGTAAGGCCATCAAATCAAATTGATTTAATGCTAACCACTGCACATAGAGGCCATTATCATTAAGGCGCAATTTGGCTCGCTCGAATTGTTGCAATGACAGCAAGCGACTACGACCAACTAAATCTGGATGAAATAAATCACCGATGATCAGGTCATAATTTCCACTCGAACGCATAAGATAGCGGCGTGCATCATCATGGACTATATTGATCTTATCAATCACATTGCGGTTAACAGGTCTAAACCACTGGTCAGCAGATTCGATTGCACCTTGTGATAATTCAACCGCCGTGATTTCAACATCAAAATCCAAAGCGGCAGAAACAGAAATACCTGTGCCTAAGCCTAGAAATAATACCTTTTTGGCTGATGGATTCAGTAATAGAGGAAGGCGAGCTTGGTTCTGCTGCGCCACCACTGCTGTCGGTTCAGTCGATGCATCCATCCGTTGTAAGTCTGACAAGAGCAAACGCTGACCGTCGTTAGTCTCAACAACATGTGTTATCGCTATTGCATCCTCATGTAGAAATAATGTGACACGACTATTCGCATGTGCCTGTGGCAATAAATCAACCGCGGGCGATAGGAGGTGCAAACCAGGAACAATAAAAAAACTACCTATTAATATTGGCATAGCCCACCAAACACTACGCACTGCACACCAACGCATCCCAACCACAAACAAGAGGAGTGCGGCAACAAGAACCGTCATTGGCGTACCAATCAAGGGCATCAATACAAAGCCAGCCAATAATGCTCCTACTCCAGCGCCGATAGCATTAGCACCATATAACCACGCACCTGCTGTAGCAGCATCGGTATAACCTCTCACCAGCAATGGCAACCACGCACCCAAACAAAATGTCACCGTGATGGTAACCAAGGCCAATGCCGCACCCTGCTTTAACAGAACATTTATCAATGAACTGTATTGCAGTGTTTCTGCCCAGGCCGACACTGAAGCCAAGCTAAGCAGAGAAATAACCGCTGCCAATGCAGCGACCAACGGTAACAAGGTTAACCATAGTCGCCGCTGACCCCATTGCGATAACGCACTACCAATCGCTGTGCCGGCAAGAAATACAGCGAGGATAACCGCTAATACATATTCTGTTCGTAAAAGCGCCATACCATAAAGCCGCACCCATGCGACTTGCAGCATCAATGCCGCCATACCAATCAATGCGTAACTTAATAGATCAATGGTAGTAGGTCGTGCTAACTGGGTCGTAACCTTTACATTCATGGTTGGCAACAACAGCGATAACACAAAAAATAAAACTCCAAGTGCCATACCTATGGCAGCAATACTGTATAGACTATTCACCCAGCCGATTGCGGGCAATAATAAAACCGGCAGCAAAGCACCTAAAGCTGCGCCTAAGGTATTGGCCGTATAGACATGCGCTACTGATAGCGACGTGTCTTTTATCGCGGCAAGTATTAGTGGAAAACCCAAGCCCATTGCCGTTGCTGGTACTAACATAAAAAATAAAGCGGCAATAACTTCCACGCTATGCCAAACTGCCAGACTGCTGTCACCAACAGAACTAACCAGTAACTGCGACCAATAAGCATTGATTGCCGGCAAACTTAGCGCATAAAATGCAACAGCCACTTCAACTAAGGCAAAAATAAGGAGTGGTCTGGAAAAAGACAAGAGATAGCGTCGGCCAAGAATACTACCAAGACCAAGACCAAGCATAAAGGCACTAACAGTAATGACGACGCCAAAGTTGCTGACACCAAATTGCAGACTTAACATCCGCATCCACAATACTTCGTAAGATAACGCCACCAAGCCTGATAGCGAATAGAGAATAAGCAGACCAATCGCAAGCAGTGTTTTATTATTCTGCATTGTGGTCATGATACTTGGCAGCCTCTGATTCATTCTGGACGAAACATTCAGCTGCTCTCTAGTAGGTTGCTAGAAAGGGGAAAACCAAACTACTGCTGTAATACCATGTGCCAATGCCAAAGTGACCGTCAAACCTGCACTGATCATATGCCACATAAATACCTGCTTGCCATACACGGCCATGCTGATACCCAGCACTGCCGTGGCTAATACTAGCAACAATAAACTGCTACCCATAAAAAACAGGATGGTATGTTTTTGCTTAGTACTAATTGCGCGCGGGCCAAGGTTGATTTCTTTACCCGTAAACTCGCCCATGACATCCATAGCATCATCAGCTGTGGCGGTAGTATCAGTAGAGGCAACAACAATGCCAGTATATAGCAGAGTGCTAACAAGGCCTGCAATACAGCAGGCGCGGCGTAGCAAGGAGGCCTTGCGATATAACGCGAGGTATAACGGCATAAGGTTTATTCGTGGTTGATGTCAGGGTTGTTTTTAGCCCTATGCCGGCGCAGGGCGAAATGCCAATAGAGGATGGCTAACAGAACAAACGGGGCCAAAACCAAAAAACACAGGAAAATAAAAATTGCCCAAGGCGTTTCAATCGTGACATGAAGAAAACTATAACTATCAAGACCTGCTTGTGCCGATATTGGTAACAGCAATAGCAATAAGTAGATGTATTTAAAATGGGACATAATTATCCTTGCTGGTCTACGATATCTTTACTACAACGAAAACCGTAGAAATCTGAGGCATAGTGTGGAAACGAGTAATTTCGGTGATAAGACGCAGTAGCAAATGGGTCACTCTTAAATGAGCCGCCACGCATAACAATATAGGTTGCTTCGACCTCAATCAGATCCACCACTTTGAGGGATCTATCTAACGATGTCGTTGCTCTACCTACTTTAGGTACAAATAATTCTGCTGACGCACCACTGCCTTGATAGGCTTTGAATTCATCTGCCGTCCACTCACTAACATTACCTGCCATATCAAACACACCATAAGGGCTTGCTCCCGCTGCATTACGTGTGACATCGGTCGCCGAACCTACGTTGTAATAGGTATTGAGGTTGTCTGAATCCATAAT
>JAESQP010000151.1 GCA_016765075.1 Gammaproteobacteria bacterium | reverse complement strand
TGGCCACCGTGCAAATAGATTTCGGCATCGGCGTGTTTGTTCGAAATAACCGCTTTGATTAATCCACCCTCACCTGATTGAAAGGATAATTGCGAACCTAACCCATATTGCGTATTTAATTGTTCTATCACTCAACCTCTTGAGCCCATATTAATCAGGGTTCCAGCCATTATTGGCGAATCATGATTTACTACTGGAACGACGACGACGGCGGCGCTGCTTTTGTTTGCGAATTTTATCTATCGCGTGTTGTTGTGGCGATTCAGCCCCCTTACATAGCAATTCAATACGATCACAAAGTTCGCGCCGTGCAAAAAAGCGATTAGCACTTTGTGTACGTGAACGCTGGCACTTTATTGCAATGCCGGTGGGTTTGTGTAGAAGATAGACGCAAGAGGCAGTTTTATTGATTTTTTGACCGCCACTGCCAGAGCCTTTAATAAAGCGTTCGCTGAGCTGGTTTTCATTTATTTCTAGCTCAGCCATACGCTGAGTGAGCGCATTGAGTTTGGTGACACTGATGGTGGTCATCGATGTATTTTAGCATTACTCTATTACTAATAGATCAATAGCTTACTACCAAGGTCTGTTCACTTCATCTTCCATTTCGTCCAGGCTTAAATGACGCACGTCTTTGCCCTTAACAACATAAACAACGTGCTCACAAATATTCGCAGCGTGATCACCAATACGTTCTAGTGAGCGCGTTATCCACATCAGCTCGACCGAACGGCGGACTTTCTTTGGGCTGTCTTCCATATCATTGATCAGTGATCGTAATAACTCGCCATAGCTGTCATCGATATTTTTATCCTGGCGCGCCACTTCAACCGCAGACTCTGCATCCATACGCGCAAAGGCATCCAGGGCTTGATTCAACATACCTTGTACGCGCTCAACCAATACTTTGAGCTGGTTATAATAAGGTCGTGATTCTTTTACTTTCGAGTCATCCGTCTTACGCGCAATCATTTTGGCTTCATCACCAATACGCTCCAGATCAGAAATCGCTTTACCGACAGCAATCACCAGCCTGAGGTCACGCGCAGTAGGTTGGCGTCGGGCTAAAATCTGGCTACAGCATTCATCAATCTCTATTTCGAGTTGATTGATTTTTTCATCACGTCGCACCAACTTTTCAGGGGACTCATTACCTTCGAGCAAGGGGACGATTGCCATTTGCAATAACTCTTCGACCATACCACCCATCACAAGAACGCGATTACGGATATTTTCCAGCTCATTATCGAACTGATGCGAGATATGCCGACCCAGTCTATAACTATCCACTCTGTTAATAACTCCTAATCATCGTATGACCTATTCTCCATCCTATCACTGTATTGATGTAGCTAACCAAAACGTCCGGTGATGTAGTCTTCTGTCAATGGGTGGACAGGATTAGTAAAAATGCTTGCAGTTTTACCCACTTCAATCAAATCACCCATATGAAAATAAGCTGTACGCTGTGAAACGCGCGCGGCCTGTTGCATAGAGTGTGTCACAATCGCAATGCTGTATTGCTGGCGTAACTCATCAATCAAGTCTTCAATTTTAGCTGTGGCAATGGGGTCCAGTGCTGAACAAGGTTCATCCATCAAAATAACCTCGGGGCTCACTGCTATGGTGCGGGCGATACATAAGCGCTGTTGCTGGCCGCCGGATAAACCCGTACCCGGCTTATCAAGACGGTCTTTCACTTCGCTCCATAAACCGGCTTTTTGCAAAGAGGTTTCAACAATTTCGTTAAGCTCAGCCTTGTTTTGAGCCAAGCCATGAATGCGCGGCCCCCAGGCAACGTTCTCATAGATTGATTTTGGAAAGGGGTTTGGTTTTTGAAAGACCATGCCTACTTGTGAGCGCAGTGGTACTACATCGATATTTTTATCGTAGATATCTTGACCATCAAGTTTTATTTCGCCCGTGACACGACAGGTCTCAATGGTGTCATTCATACGGTTCAGGCAACGTAAAAATGTTGATTTACCACAACCGGATGGGCCGATCATCGCCACCACTTCGTTACGAGCAATATCAAGATTAACAGCATGAATGGCGCGTTTGTCGCCATAGTGAACCGTCACATCACGACAAGTAATACGTGGATCAGCAACGGTATAGTCGCCGACAGTTTCGCGATGCTCGCGAGAAATTTTTCTGTAGCCTGTCGCTGCCACAGCATTTTCGTTTGCTGTTGAATTGTCGTTAGATGTAATATCGTTCACCAACATGGTTTGCACCCTCATTCAGGAGTCTCTGAATAGCCATTAGCCTACCAACGACGCTCCAGTTTTTTACGTACAACAACTGCTACCGCATTCATTGCAATAAGAAACACTAATAACACCATGATGGCGCCTGATGTCTTTTCAACAAAGGCGCGCTCTGGGCTATCTGCCCACAAAAATATCTGCACAGGCAATACGGTAGAGGGATCCACCACCCCTGTTGGCACATCAACAATAAAGGCCACCATGCCTATCATTAACAAAGGCGCTGTTTCGCCCAAGGCTTGCGCCATCCCTATTATAGTCCCTGTCAGCATTCCGGGTAACGCTAAAGGCAACACATGGTGGCGAATCATTTGTACTTTAGACGCGCCGATAGCCAGTGCAGCCTGGCGTATGGCATTAGGTACACTTTTTAATGCGGCACGGCTGGAAATAATAATCGTTGGCAGCGTCATAAGTGTTAGCACAAGCCCACCTACCAATGGCGCTGAGCGAGGGAACTGAAACCAGTTAATAAACAAAGCCAATCCTAACAAACCAAAGACAATTGAGGGCACTGCGGCCAGATTATTGATATTAACCTCAATGATATCTGTCCACTTGTTTTTGGGTGCAAACTCCTCCAAATAAATTGCTGTCGCTATCGCAATAGGGAAGGCCAGCGCTAAAGTCACTAATAATGTCAAAAATGACCCTGACAAAGCGGCCAAAATACCGGCCAATTCTGCATCGCGTGAATCACCATTACTAAAAAAATTAAAATTAAAACGCGTTTTCAGTAACCCTTTGTCTTCTAGGACATCGACCCAGGCTATTTGTTGGTTTGAAAGACGACGATCACTTTCTGGTAGATCACGATCGATATAACCCTTTCTAAGCATGTCAATTTCATCATCAACTGGCACCCAAATTCGCATCTTTGTGCCAACTAAATCTGGATTATTCTTAACCAGGTCTGACATCTGATAAGAAGCACCCGTACTGATCAATTTATAGAGCTTACGCTTGTCTTGACGCTGAGTAACCTCGGGAAAGAGATCTTGCAAGGTCACTTTTATTAGTGTCGCATAGTTAGCAGAGGCCAAGCTCTTTCTATCGCGGCGGTCGTCAATATCCATCTTGTCGGCATCAAAGCTAATATCCAAGACAACAAAGGTCTGTACAAAAGCCGTGTGCCCCTTATAAATAATATTGCTAAACATAAACAATAAAAACAACATGGCCGCCGCAATAGCTAGCTTGCCGTAAAGCTGAAAACGTTTTTCTGCCGCATTGCGCCGACGCATGCTGGCATTCACTATATCGATAGTGCGCAAGCGTTGAGCTGTGGTTTTACGACTCATACTTAGAGAACTGTCTCTTCACTATATTTTCGCACAACATAAAGTGCGATAACATTCAAAATGAGCGTCGTCACAAACAATAACAAGCCGAGCGCAAATGCTGCTAACGTCTTAGCACTATCAAACTCTTGATCGCCGGTTAACAAGGTGACAATTTGCACGGTGACTGTCGTTACTGCATCCAGGGGGTTCAATGTCAAGTTAGCGGCAAGGCCTGCCGCCATCACAACAATCATCGTTTCACCAATGGCGCGTGAAACGCCCAATAAAATACCGCCGATCACCCCCGGCAACGCTGCCGGAAAAACAACTTTAAGTATGGCCTCGGATTTCGTCGCCCCCAAGGCATAAGCACCATCACGCATAGACTGTGGCACAGCATTAATTACGTCATCAGACAGGGATGAAATAAAGGGAATAATCATAACGCCCATCACCAAGCCTGCGGCCAGCGCACTCTCAGATGCCACATCAAGACCTAAACCACCACCAAATTCTCGTATCAGCGGCGCCACTGTCAACGCAGCAAAAAAACCATAGACCACTGTAGGGATGCCCGCCAAGATCTCAAGCAATGGTTTAACAATTAGACGTACCTTAGGTGTCGCATATTCGGATAAATAAATGGCCGACATCAAACCAATCGGGATGGCGACGACCATGGCAATAAAAGAAATCAGTAGCGTACCGACGAATAGAGGAATGGCGCCGAAGCTCCCCGATGAAGCAACTTGATCAGCGCGTAAAGCGGTTTGTGGACTCCACTGGGTACCAAACATAAAATCGGAAAACGGCACTTCACCAAAAAAACGTACTGATTCAAACAGCACCGATAAAATAATACCCATGGTGGTTAAAATAGCGATACTGGAACTGGCAATCAAAAAGCCAACAATAACCTTTTCCACCCAATTACGCGTACGTGCCTCTTGTTTCACCGAGCGCCAGGCAATAAACAAGCCGGACAAAGACAGTGCGACAACAACCCAGGTCAACCAGTTCGCACTCTTGTCTTGCAATGCTGCATAATAATCGGCTGTCTGTTGTAGTAACGGACTAATATCGCCAATCGCAATACCGTTATCTACTAAGTTTTTAACCTTACTAATAAACAGATTAATTTCACCCTGAGCCTGGCTGCTTACCTCAACGGGCAAGGAGCCCAATACCATATTAGTGATAACGGTATTTTCTAAAAACTGCCACAGGGAAAAAATAAAAAAAGCAGGAATGAACGCTGCCAAAGCAACGAAGGAACCGTGATAGATCGGTAAAGAATGAAGCTGTTTTACCTTGCCGCCAACGACTGAAAACGAACGGCGCATGCCCATCTGATAAGCAATAAATGCCATCACAATGAGTACCAATAATAGTGTTGTTGGCTGCATACTCTCCCCAAAAAAACGATCAACACGCTAGCGTGTTGCTAACTTGGTTTAACGTAAATTTTTACTACCCTTCACTCTACATCAATCTTTGATGGCAAACTGTTTAACTCGGCAACGTCGGCGCGAAACCTTTCGCGCTCGTCTTCAGGCATTGGTATTAAACCTCGGTCAGATAAATAACCTTCCTCACCCGTTGCTTTATTACTCATAAATTCTTCAGCGAACTCCTGCAGCCCAGGTATTACACCAACGTGTGCTTTTTTAACATACATATAGAGTGGACGCGAGACAAGATATGCCCCCGTAGCAATAGAATCGAAGTCTGGTGTCACGCCCTCTATTGCAGCACCCTGTACTTTGTCAGAGTTTTGCTCGAGGAAACTATAACCAAAGATACCAAACGCATCTGAGTTAGCGACCAATTTTTGCACAATCAAATTATCGTTCTCACCCGCTTCAACATAGGCGCCGTCCTCACGAATACCGTGACAAATTGCCTTATAACGATTTTTGTTGGTTTTCTTAATGGCTTTAATCCAGGTAAATTTCTTGCAGCCCCCCTCCATCGCCAACTCAACAAAGGCATCACGCGTACCCGAGGTCGGTGGCGGGCCTAGCACTTCAATTTTAATATCTGACAAATTGCTGTTCACTTCTTGCCAGGTCTTATAGGGGTTCTCAATTAAGGTTTCTGAACCATCGGGGTGAGGCACATTTTTAGCTAAAGCCAAAAAAATATCCCTTCGTGTGAATGAGGCCGCATCAGCTTGCTTAGAATTAGCAAAAGCAATACCGTCATAGCCTATTTTAACTTCAATGATACCTTTAACACCATTGCCGACACACTGATCAACCTCAGATTGCTTAATACGACGTGACGCATTGGTCACATCCGGGTATTCCAAACCCACACCTCGACAAAACAATTTAAGACCACCGCCGGAACCCGTAGACTCAACCTTGGGTGTCTTATAATCAGTCGTCTTACCGAAAAATTCCGCGACAACGGTTACGAAAGGATAGACTGTTGAAGAACCTACGATTTCGATATAATCACGTGACGCAGCATGAGTCACTATGCTGGTCGATGAAACAATAACTGTCATCATCAGCATAAAAGAAAGTTTGTTCATTAAAAGTCGCCTATTACTAATAGCAAGCTCTGCCTACAATCCTGATAATGTTTTCTGCTAATAAAGATACTGTGCCTGTAAAAAGAAAGTATTATTGTCATTGCCAACAACACCATCCTCATTATCTTCTATACGATAGCTTGCCTGAAACTTGACATCATGTTTTTTAATAAAGTAAGTCGCGCCAATTTGAGTTTGAGTAAATGTTTCTGCATAAGTCTCCGCATCTTGCGTAGCGAAAGACAATGCTATCTGAAATTTCTCTGGAACAAGCATGTAACCCACTTCAATTGCATAAACATCAAGCTCTACATCACCGTTCGCTGAAAAAATAGTAGGACCACTGATTTTAGCTAGATCGGCTGTAACCGCTTCCGCACTAAAACTATTATACTGCGCATCTAATGACCAACCATAGCCACGGTAGGCGCTACTTAACTCTATACCAGTAATATTTTCAATATCTGGGTCATCGGCATCAAGCCCACGTTGATCGCCATCGTTATCCCACTGATAAACAGCTAGAGCAAAACCCAGTTTTGACTGACCATCAAAATTATCATGCGTCTCTTTGAAGTAGCCCAAAGGGAAATATTGGATACGGCCTCCGACTAACAAGCCTTCACTATTGCCAGTATCAGAGTTAACTGCCGAGTCAAAATCAATTTGGTTATTGGCTGGATCAATTTCAGCAAATGCGACACCAACATCCCAAACAAATTTAGTTGTCTCTTTACGCGTACTCAACCAACCGATACCTGTCTGACGCCCTGGCACACCAGAGTTTGTATTGCCGACAAAAGTACGCTCTATCTGATGCGAATTGTTAGACGAAGTAAGGTCTGAACGACTAAATTGAACCACACGCGTATGCCCTAAACGCAACTTGCCACCATTGCTATGCTTATATTCAATGTAGCCGTCAACCAGCACGGCATTATTTATGCTGGCATTAGTCTCAAGGTCACTGCCCTCGCCAAAGTCCCACTCTATCTGCCCACCCCAGTTTTTATCTATGTAAGCATCAATCACTATACGCAAGCGACGAAAACCAATGTCTTCAGTGCTTTCGCCGTTGTCTGGATTTCTCTGTATATACTGAAAATGAGCTCGACCACCAATATCAACCTTTCTATCGCCCTCTGAGAAAACAGTCTGCTTTGAGTATGCAGGCATGGTTACCGCGCTTGCCATAGCAACAACCATTGGCAATAAACAAAGATTTTTTTTCATTATCCCCCCTCATCAAGTATACGAGAAGCTCAGCCAAACCATATTCAAAATTCCAATCTTGCGTAAGAATACATGGCAGTTATGACAAAAATATGACAACCGAAAATCACTGGGCATTTATGCCTCTGGTTCCTATGATCTCCGTGGGAGCCCATACCTAACTTTGTTCTCGCACCCCCAACCTCAGTGAAATACCTACGGTGCCGTATTCCGAGTCAGCATGAGTTTCCACGCTGAAGCGTGAAAACGAGAAACCAGTGTGGGGAAGTAAAATAGTGCATACCTATCATTAATAGATATAAAAATTTTACTAAAAAAGAAATTGGAACTGAGCTCGAATGACATCTTGATCGTTATTATCAATGCCATTGACATTTTCTCTTTCGGTATAGCTGAGTAAAAATTTAAGGGCATGTTGTTTAATAAAATAATTTACCCCGACTGAACTCTCCACCAATGTATCAGCATAATTTTCGGTGTCTTGCTGAGTATAAGAAAGGACAAGCTCAAGCGTGTCTGGCACCAGTATATATCCACCCTTAAGCGCAAAGATGTCTAGATCTGCATCACCATTAGCATCGAATACACTGCTATCACCATTTATACGTGCCTCTAAGCTCGGACTCTCTAATGATGCGGAAATACGGTTATATTGCGCATCGACAGAAAACCCCCGCGAACGTAAAGCTGCGCTTAATTCAAGACCTGTAATATCGTCTACGATCGCTGGTCCATTTTCTGTATCGCCCTCGTTGGACCAATTATACGCGGCGACAGCAAAGCCAAGCTTGGTCGGCCCGCGGTCAAAATCACCTTGTGCAGGTGGAAAATAGCCATTAGGAAAATACTGTAGTCGCCCGCCAAACAATAGTCCTTTAGGATCACCGCCAATACTGCCGTCATTGGTCGCTATAATGGTATTAATATCGATTTGGCTGTTATCTCGATCGACAGATGCAAGGGCAAGACCGGCATCCCAGCTAAATTTAGCCCTTGGACCAGACAGATAAATACCTACCTGACGAGCAGGCGTACCAGAGTTGCCGACACCAACCAAGGTGCGTTGCGGAGACTGCTGAGCAGTAATCGGCGCAAGCTGTTCTCTGGAAAAAGGAAATTTGGAATTACCTATACGAACATTTATTTCATTATCAAACGTGTGTTCAATAAAAAAATTCCTCAGCTCACGCGCTGAGTTTCCCTGCAAACTGCCACCTTGACCAAATTCGCCCTGTATATGAAAACGAGTACGTTTATCTAACGACCCGCGTAATGAGCCACGAAAAATTCGAAAGCCAATTTCATTAGAAAAATTGGCATTCATACCCGCATCAATATCACGGTATTGTATTTGCAAACTACTACCGAAACTTAGTTTACTATCGCCCTTCTCATATAAGGTAAGGCCAGCATAAGCAGGGAAAACAATGAGGACTAAAATCCATGTCACACATTGCGTTAAAGCAAATTTTCTTATATTCATGTTATTTCACTGCATCCAAGCATGTTAATTTAACACTTCAATATAACGGTATACATAATGAGAAGATTAAAAATGATTTTTTTATTGCAGATTACCGTAAAAAAATAAAATCAAACATTACTAAACAGTGATATGCCACTAATCAGTTAAATTCCTCACACGTATAGCGGGGAAGCTACAAGAAAAGCAACTCCCTACACCTGGCTCGCTTGCAATATGAAGTTCGCCATCATGGCTAACCATAACATGACGCACAATAGATAAACCCAAACCAGTGCCCCCTGAATCACGAGAGCGGCTAACATCTACTCGATAGAAACGCTCGCTTAAACGTGACAGATGTTTCTCGGCAATACCCGGACCGTTATCTTTCACCGAAAAAATTGCTTGGCCATCAACAAGCCCCCAACTAACAATAATTTTACCTCTGAATGACGTGTAATGAATGGCATTAAACACTAAATTTGACATGGCGCTAAGCACAGACTTTTCATCTGCTAACAAACCTAGGTCATGATCAATCTGTAGTACAAACTCGTGCTCATTATCACCAGAAAGCGTATATGCCTGCTGCATTAAACTTTCAATTAAAGATGACACATCAACCAGTTTTTCTTCTAAATGCGCATCATCCCGCTCCAGGTTGGCAAGCTCGAGTAAATCATTAACTAAACTATCCATGCGGGCGACCTGTTTCGCAACCTGTTTTAGTGGGCTTTTTAAATCCTTAGGAACACTTTCGTCTCCTTCTATTGTCTCCATATAACCACGCATAACGGTCAGTGGTGTACGCAACTCATGCGATGCATTAATCACGAAGTCGCTGCGTATTTTTTGCAATCTGTGCAACAAACTTGCGTCACGCACAATTAGCAATTGTTGTGCTTCACCAAAGGGTAAAACACGCATTTCTTGGTGGCGTGCAGGGCTCATGGGAGCATCAACTTGAATGGTGCGTGTGTGGTCGGCCGACAAGATGTAATCAGTAAAGACCGGTTGGCGTACAAGGTTATCAATGCGTTGATCAATATCTGTCGGATATTTTAAACCCAGGTATTCGCGCGCCGCATTATTAAACCAGGAGACCTTTCTCTGTTCATCCATCAACACCAGGCCGTCGGGAATATTAACCATAGAATCACGAAAGCTGGATACCATATCAGCTAAACGACGACGACGCTTCAAGCTACGACGTTGGCGTTGATAAACCAGGTCGCCAATATGTTCGGCAATGCCACTGACATTCGGCGGCGCCGCCATTGCACCTTTAGTCAGCCAACGTACAATTTTCTTGAGGTGGTAAAGCAACCGACCAATATAAATAAGACCACACAACAACAAACCCCATAAGGCGTGGCCAAAAATAGCGCCCACTATCAAGCCACCTAGCAACCACAGGCTAAGACGAAATAACTCACTGACCCAGCCTTCAGTCATGCCTTTTCTAAACTCACGAAGCGATAACCCACGCCATGCACGGTTTCAATCGACTTATCCAAGCCCGTGGGCTGTAAAATTTTTCGGACACGGCGAATATGTACATCAACGGTGCGCTCTTCAACGTAAGCATCACGACCCCAAACCCGGTCAAGTAATTGTTCGCGCGAAAAGGCGCGATCAGCATGAGTGAGGAAGAAGTGCAATAAACGAAACTCGGTTGGGCCTATCTTAAGGCTGTCGCCTTGATATGCCAGGCGATGTGCCTGCGGATCTAATACCAAACCATTGAGCTCAATAGACTCGGCATTACGGTGTGGAGATACTCTGCGTAATAATGCTTTGATACGCGCCATCAGCTCTTTCGGTGAGAATGGCTTGGTCATGTAATCATCCACTGCCGACTCCAGCGCGCTAACCTTGTCGCGCTCATCACTGCGCGCGGTCAACATAATAATGGGTATTGCTTTGCTATAGCGGTCTTGACGCAAGCGTTTGGCATACTGGTAACCACTTTCATCAGGCAACATCCAGTCAAGCAAAATCAAATCAGGCAGTGCCTGCTTAAGCAACTGATCGCTAACCACTGTATCTGCTGCCAGATCACAGTGATAGCCTGCTTTTCGCAAATGAAAACACACCATCTCAGCGATCGCCGGCTCATCCTCAACCAATAAGATTCGTGCAGACACTCTTCCTTCCTCAGTCAGACTTGTTACACAGCAACATTACACTAACGAGATTATGTTACAAAATGAAGGATAGTTTCAAAATTTTTTACAAAATACACAATAAATAATATATCGAGACCTTTACACAAGACACATGGCAAAAATGAGGGGCAATCATTTTGATTGAGACGGAAAATGCAGTCAATACACTCATCTTGGCAAATTTTTCACCAACAGTAAATACTACTGTGCGACGAAAATCAGGTCGATTTCAACCATTGTTACTTATCAAATGTCTCGTGCAAAGGCCTCATTTTAAACTTCACGTGTATGGCGAAACTCAACATCAGGGTAACGCTCTATCGCTAGATTCAAATTAACCATAGTCGGCGCAATATAGGTTAACTGCTGTGCACCATCGAGTGCCAGATAATCATTAGCACGACGCTGAAATTCTTCTAGTTTCTTAGCGTTATCACAATGCACCCAACGTGCTGTCGCTACGTTCACTGGCTCAAAGGTACATTCCACGTTGTATTCATTCTTAAGACGATAGGCCACCACTTCAAACTGCAAAATACCCACGGCACCTAATATTAAATCATTATTAGCAAAGGGTCGAAATAACTGGCTGGCACCTTCTTCGGCTAGCTGCTGTAAGCCTTTAAGTAAGGCTTTCATTCGCAAAGGGTCACGCAAACGCGCACGACGAAATAGCTCCGGCGCAAAGTTAGGAATACCCGTGTACTTAAGTATTTCACCCTCACTAAAAGTATCACCGATTTGAATCGTACCGTGATTAGGTAAACCGACAATATCGCCTGGAAATGCTTCTTCACCTTGAGCGCGATCGCCGGCCATAAAGGTCATCACATTCGAGATCTGTGTTTCACGACCCAATCTCGCGTTATAAACTTTTTTACCTTTCTTAAACTGACCCGAGCAGACGCGCATGAAAGCGACCCGATCTCGGTGCGCCGGATCCATATTGGCCTGAATTTTAAAAACAAAGCCAGAAAATTTATTTTCTCGTGGTTCCACATCACGTGACTCTGTCGCTCGTGGTTGCGGTGGCGGTGCATATTCGACAAAGGCATCTAACAATTCTTTGATACCATAAGTACTTAACGCAGAACCAAAAAATACCGGGCTAAGTTCTCCGCGAAGATAGGCGTCTAAATCAAAATCATGGCTAGCGCCTTTCACTAACTCAATTTCTTCGCGCAACTCATCGACTTCATCAGGAAACAACTTATCGAACTCAGGGTTATCTATGCCTTTTATAACGATAGGCTCGTCAAGCTTAGTTGCCGGGTCAGGCTTATAAATGGTGACGATATCATCGTGCAGATGATAAATACCTTTAAAACGCTTTCCCATGCCTAATGGCCAAGTCACAGGCGTACATTTAAGCTTCAACACGTCTTCAACTTCATCGAGCAAATCGATAGGCTCTTTACCCTCACGATCAAGTTTATTAATAAAGGTCAGTATCGGCGTGTCACGCAAGCGACAAACATCCATTAATTTAATGGTGCGTTCTTCAACCCCTTTGGCAACGTCAATCACCATCAAGGCTGAATCAACTGCGGTTAATGTACGATAAGTATCCTCTGAAAAATCGGCATGCCCTGGCGTATCAAGTAGATTAATAACGGCATCGTTATAATGAAACTGCATCACCGACGATGTCACCGAGATACCACGCTCTTTTTCTAGCGCCATCCAGTCAGACGTTGCATGACGCGCTGCCTTACGTGCCTTAACTGTTCCCGCAAGCTGAATGGCACCACCAAATAACAACAGTTTTTCGGTTAATGTCGTCTTACCGGCATCGGGGTGAGAAATAATAGCAAAGGTGCGTCGCCGCGCAATCTCGTCGTTGAGGTTCATAGTCTTATTACTTTAAAAAATGTCGGGCGTTACGAAAAATACGCAGCCATGGGCTGTCTTCTCGCCACTCGGCCGGATGCCAAGAAAACTGACTGCTACGAAAAACACGTTCCGGGTGCGGCATCATAATAGTAAAACGGCCATCTGCCGTGGTCAGGCCGGTGATGCCTAGCGGTGAACCATTTGGGTTGGCTGGATAAGTGATGGTAGGCTCACCTCGATTATCGACATAGCGCATGGACACTAATTGTTGTTGCAATGCCTTTTCTGCTCTGCTTGGTTTGCTCCACTCAACACGCCCTTCGCCATGCGAAACCACCACAGGTATTTTTGAACCGGCCATGCCGTCAAGCAATATCGATGGCGACTCAATCACTTCGACCATAACTAGCCGTGCTTCAAACTGCTCTGATTCGTTACGCTCAAAGCTTGGCCAGTGTTCAGCGCCGGGGATTAAATCTGACAGATGCGACATCATTTGACAGCCGTTACACACACCTAAAGCAAAGCTATCATCACGGTGAAAGAAAGACTCAAAGACATCACGTGCACGTGAGTTATACAGTATAGAGCTTGCCCAGCCACGACCTGCGCCTAAAACATCCCCATAGGAAAAACCACCACATACGGCAAGACCTTTAAAGTCATCCAGGGTAATACGGCCAGCAATGATGTCGCTCATATGCACATCAATTGCGGAAAAACCTGCCCGGTCAAAGGCAGCGGCCATTTCTATTTGGCCATTCACCCCTTGCTCACGCAATATCGCGATACGTGGTCGTGCGCTATTGATATAAGGAGCCCCTATATCTGAACAGGGATTATCATTAATATCAAAGGTTAATGATGCACTGAGACCAGGCTGCGAGGCATCAAGTAAATTATCATAAACTGCTTGCGCACTTGCCGGGTTATCGCGGCGCTTTTGCATTAACCATGAGGTTTCTGACCATGAGCGTTGCAATGCAATACGAGATTGATCGAGCACTACCTTACCAGCGAGTCGAATCAAGCATTGATCATTATCAACCACATCACCAAGAACATGACTACAGACTGCTAAACCACACTGGCCTAATGTTGCTAAGACACTCTCAACCTCAGCTCGACGAACCTGGATAACCGCGCCTAATTCTTCAGCAAACAGGGCACTTACCACATCCGTAGAAAAATCATCTAACGTTATATTGATACCGAGACGACCGGCAAACATCATTTCGACTAATGTTGTTAACAAGCCACCATCGGAACGGTCATGGTAGGCAAGCAACAGATCTTGCGCATTAAGCGATTGAATGGCTTTAAATAAACCTTTCAGGTCATTAACATTATCGAGATCTGGCGACTCATTACCGGTCTGGTTGTAAACCTGCGTCAAGGCAGAACCACCCAGCCGGTTTTTACCACGACCCAAGTCAATCAATATTAAACAGGTATTATCTTGGTCTCGCTTTAATTCGGGCGTGAGAACTTTGCGACAATCGCTGACCGTAGCAAAGGCAGTAACAACTAAAGATAGCGGTGAGCTCATCACTCTGTCTTGATAACCATCTTTACCTTCGTACTGCCAGATAGTTTTCATTGACAGTGAATCTTTGCCAACCGGTATTGCAATACCTAAAGCTGGACAGAGCTCCATGCCAATGGTTTTTACCGTATCAAATAAAGCCGCGTCTTCTTTATTGTCACCACAGGCGGCCATC